>NZ_JAMYEH010000009.1:0-160226 GCF_033790745.1 Micrococcus sp. M4NT | reverse complement strand
GCATGCCGGTGGTAACCGTGAGCTACCAGCACAACCTCGACGGCGTGCGCCTCGACTGGTGCGGGCCCGAGCCCGCCGCCGTGGCCGACGAGTTCTCCTTCGACGAGGCCTCAGGCAAGTGCCTGCTCGCGCTGCTGCGCTCGGCCATGGCGGTCTCGGCCTTGGCGCCCCACACGCGGGGGTCGTACATCTTCTTGTCGCCCACCTCGCCGTCCACCTTGAGCACGCCGGCGTAGTTCTCGAGCATGTGGCCCACCACGGGGCGGGTGAACGCGTACTGGGTGTCCGTGTCCACGTTCATCTTCACCACGCCGAAGGAGACGGCGTCCGCGATCTCCTGCTCGGAGGAGCCGGAGCCGCCGTGGAACACGAGGTCGAACGGGCGCTGCTTCCCGAACTTCTCGCCCACCGCGGTCTGGATCTCCTCGAGGATCTCCGGGCGCAGCTTCACGCCGCCCGGCTTGTACACGCCGTGCACGTTGCCGAAGGTCAGCGCGGTGAGGTAGCGGCCGCCCTCCCCGGTGCCGAGGGCCTCCACCGTCGCGATGCCGTCCTCGATGGTGGTGTAGAGCTTGTCGTTGATCTCATGGGCCACGCCGTCCTCCTCGCCGCCCACGACGCCGATCTCGACCTCGAGGATCTGACGGTTGGCGCGGGTGCGGGCCAGGAGCTCCTTCGCGATGCGCAGGTTCTCCTCGAGGGTCTCGGCGGAGCCGTCCCACATGTGGGAGTTGAAGAGCGGGTCCCGGCCGGCCTTGACCTCGGCCTCGGAGGCGTCCAGGAGCGGGCGGACGAAGCCGTCCAGCTTGTCCTTGGGGCAGTGGTCCGTGTGCAGCGCGATGTTCACGCTGTACTTCTTGGCGACCTCGCGGGCGAACGCGGCCATGGCGAGCGAGCCGGTGACCATGTCCTTCACGGAGGAGCCGGAGAAGTAGGCGGCGCCGCCGGTGGAGACCTGGATGATGCCGTCCGACTCGGCCTCGGCGAAGCCGCGGATGGCGGCGTTGAGGGTCTGGGAGCTGGTGACGTTGATGGCCGGGTAGGCGAAGGGGCCGTTCTTGGCGGCGTCGATCATCTCGGCGTACTTGTCCGGGGAGGCGATGGGCATGCTTCTCAAGCTCCTCATGTCGCGGGGCGGCGGATCGTTCTGCTCGTCATCGTAACGGGGCGGGTGCAGGCGCGGTCAGGGCTGGACGACGATGCCCTGCGCCCCGGTAGCGTCGGCGGCGGACCACCCGTCACCCCGCCGCCACGAAGGAGCCGCCATGCGCGCCGAACAGGTCACCGATCCCCTCTGCTACCACGGCGAGGGCCCCGTGTGGGCCGAGAGCTGGGGCACCGCCTCCGAGGGCCGGGCCGCCGGCGGTGGGCTGCGCTGGGTGGACATGCTCGCGGGGGACGTGCTGTCCCTGCGCGCGGACGGCGGCGTGGAGCGCACCCACGTGGGCGACGTCGCCGCGGCCCTGCGCCCGCGCGTCGGGGGCGGCGCCGTGATCGGCGTGGAGCGGGGCTTCGCCCTCATGTCTCCGGACGGGGAGCTGACCACGCTGCCCGAGCTGTGGCCCGAGGCCGACGGGATCCGCATGAACGAGGGCGGCTGCGATCCGGACGGCCGCTTCCACTGCGGCACCATGGCCTACGCCAAGACCCCCGGTGCCGCGACCCTCTACCGACTCTCCCCCGGCCCCGAGGGCGGCGCGGGCGACGTGGACGCGGTGCTCACCGGCGCGACGACGTCGAACGGCCTGGAGTGGAGCCCGGACGGCTCGCTCGCCTACTACGACGACACGCCCACCCGGCAGGTGACCGTCTTCGACTACTCCCGCGAGGAGGGCCTGACGAACCGCCGCGTGCTCACGGACGTGCTGGACGGCGAGGGCAAGCCGGACGGTCTCACCGTGGACGCCGAGGGCGGGATCTGGGTGGCCGTGATCAGCCACGGGCAGATCCACCGCTACACGCCCGAGGGGAGGCTCGACGAGGTGGTGGAGGTGCCCGTGCAGAAGACCACGGCGTGCACCTTCGGCGGCGAGGACCTGGGCACCCTCTACATCACCACGTCGTGGGAGAACATGGAGCCGGGCGAGGACCCGCTGGCCGGTGCAGTGTTCGCGGTGCGCCCGGGCGTGAGCGGGCTGCCGGTCCGCCCCTTCGCCGGCTGACTCCACGCACCCCGCCGTCGTGCACGAGACGGGAGCCATTCGCCCCGCCGTCGTGCACGTGACGGGACGCGACCCCCATCACGACGACGGCGCCGGGCCCCCGTGCTGGCGGATCCAGCCGTGCATCGCGATGCCGGCGGCCACGCCCGCGTTGATCGAGCGGGTGGAGCCGTACTGGGCGATCGAGAGGACCGCCTCGCTCGCCGCCCGCACCTCCTCCGAGAGCCCGGGGCCCTCCTGGCCGAACACGAGCACGCACGATCGCGGGAAGTCGAACGTCTCGAGCGGCACGGACTCCGGGAAGAGGTCCACCCCGATCACGGGCAGCCCCTGACCCGCGGCCCACCCCGTGAACTCCTCCACGGACGCGTGGTGGTGCACGTGGAGGTACCGGTCCGTCACCATGGCCCCGCGCCGGTTCCAGCGGCGCCGGCCGATGACGTGCACGCCCGCGGCGTTGAACGCGTTCGCGGTGCGCACCACCGTGCCGATGTTCAGGTCGTGCTGCCAGTTCTCGATGGCCACGTGGAACGGATGCCGCCGGGCATCCAGCTCGGCCACGATCGCCTCGAGCCGCCAGTACCGGTAGCGGTCCAGGACGTTGCGGCGGTCGCCGCCGGCCAGCAGCTCCGGGTCGAGGCGCGCGTCGTCGGGCCACGGCCCCTCCCACGGGGGCACGCCCACGGCGCGCTCGGCATCCGGTCCCTCTCCGTCCCGGCCCCCGTCCCCGGGAACGGCGGAGGAGACCGGCGCACCCGAGGAGACGGGCGCGCCGGGGCGAGCGCCGCCGTCGTCATGCTGCCGGGGCGCGCTCAGCGGCGGCCGGCCTTGCGGTCCACGAGGGCCCACGAGCCGAGCGCGGACGCTCCGGCCACGGAGAGCACCGCGGGCCACGCGCCGATCCTCTTCGCGAGCGGGTGGGAGGCGCCGAAGCCGCCGAGGTACAGCGCGGAGAGGGCGCCGGCGACGCCGGGGCCGCCCTTAGCCAGCCAGGTGCGGCCCGCGTAGCCGCCGGCCGCGGCGAGCACCACGCCGCCGAGCGGTCGGATGCCGGTCTCGCGGGCGGTCAGGTAGCCGCCGACCAGCCCGAGGGCGGCGATCGGGGCGGTGGTGACGGCGTCGGCGGGGAGGAGGGTCTTGCCGTCGCGGACGACGGGACGGCTCTGCTGCTTGCTCATGGCTCCACCGTACGCCGCCGCGCCCCGCGCGCCGGGGCAGAATGTCCCGGTGACCACCATCGACAACGCCGTCTACGTGGACGGCAAGCGCGTCCACACGCCGACCAGCCTCGACGACACCTGGGAGTCCTGCGAGCGGGAGGGGGGCATGGCGTGGCTCGGGCTCTACCGGCCGAGCGAGGCCGAGCTGCAGGAGGTGGCGACCGAGCTGCACCTCCATGAGCTGGCGGTCGAGGACGCCGTCAACGGCGGCGAGCGGGCGAAGCTCGACCACTACGGGGACGGCTGGTTCATGGTCCTGCACCCCGCGCGCTACGACGACCAGAAGGAGCTCGTGGTCATCGGCGAGCTCTCGGTCTTCACCGGGGAGAACTTCGTGGTGACCGTCCGCCACTCGGACGAGCCCGACCTGGCGGGCATCCGCGCGGCCCTGGAGGAGCACCCGGACCGGCTGGCCCTCGGGCCCTGGCAGGTCTCCTTCGAGATCCTGGACCGCGTGGTGGACGACTACTTCCCGGTGATGGACGGCCTCGAGACGGACGTGGACCAGATCGAGGACCAGCTCTTCCGCCGGAACAGGGGCGTGTCACGGCGCATCTACAAGCTCTCGCGCCAGGTGATCCACGTGCAACGCGCCATCAAGGAGCTGCCCGCCATGGTGCAGCAGATGCAGCGGTCCGTGGAGAGCGCCACGGGCGCGAAGCTGGACGGCTCCCACGCCGCCCACGTGGACGACGACGCGGCCGTGGAGACCCTGCGCCGCCTGCGCGACGTGCACGACCACGTGGTCCACCTCAACGACAAGGCCGCGTCCCTGCGCACCGTCCTGGAGAACGCGCTCGCCCTGGACTCGACCCTCGCGAGCAAACGGCTGGCGGAGCAGTCGATCGCGCAGAACGAGCAGACGAAGAAGATCTCCTCGTGGGCGGCCATCATCTTCGCCCCGCAGCTCATCGGGTCCATCTACGGCATGAACTTCGACCACATGCCGGAGCTGCACTGGTTCTGGGGCTACCCCTTCGCCCTCGCGCTCATGCTGGCGGTGGCGGTCACGCTCTACGTGCTGTTCAAGCGCAACGACTGGCTCTGACCCCCCGTTTCGCTAGGGAAATCGTCGCCTCCAGGCCAACCTGCTGGGATGGAGGCGACGATTTCCCTCACGAAAGTGACGGGGTCAGTGGAGGCCGAGCTCGTCCTTGCCGAAGGCGTACAGGTAGGGGACCCTGGCTTCCTCGGCCACGCGCTCGGCGGCACCGGTGGCGCGGTCCACGATCACGGCCACGGCCTGCACGTCACCGCCGGCGCGGCGCACGCCCTCCACCGCGGTGAGCGCGGAGCCGCCGGTGGTGGAGGTGTCCTCCAGCACGACGACGCGGCGCCCGTCCACGCCCGGGCCCTCGACCTGGCGGCCCATGCCGTAGGACTTCTGCGCCTTGCGGACCACGAACGCGTCGAGCGCGCGGCCCTGGGCCCCGGCGGCGTGCATCATCGCGGTGGCCACGGGGTCGGCGCCCATGGTGAGGCCGCCCATCGTCTCGTACTCGATCCCGGCGTCCTCGAGCAGGCGCAGCATCACGCGGCCGATCAGCGGGGCCGCCTCGTGGTGCAGCGTGACGCGGCGCAGGTCCACGTAGTAGTCCGCCTCCTTGCCGGAGGAGAGCGTCACCCGGCCGTGCACCACGGCGAGCTCGGTGATGAGCTCCTTGAGTCGCTCGCGATCCTGCTCGGGGGTGGGGTCGGCGGTCTGGGTCTGCGCATCGGTCATGCGCCCAGCCTAATCGGGGCCGATCGCGCCCATCTCGGCCGACCGGCCCCGGCCGGGCACAGTTCTGCCAGGCAGCCCCCGTGGTTGCCTGGCAGAACTGTGCCCGGCCGCGGCAGGGGGCGCCGCCCCCTGCCGCTCCCGCGCCCCGCTGGCTACGCTCGGGGCCATGACGGACCAGGCGAACGACACGACCCACCAGCACCCCTCCGGCCTCCCCCTCTCCCACTGGCTCACGGTGACGGAGGCCCTGATCGCGGCCCAGGTGGCCCAGTCCCTCGAGGAGCACGGGCTCACCCGCGCGCAGTGGCAGGTCCTCAACGTCCTCTCCACCGCACCGCGGACCAGCGCCGAGCTCACGGGTGGGTTCGAGGAGGAGCAGCGCGCCGCCGTCGCCGGCCAGCTCGAGGAGCTCGTGGAGTCCGGATGGGTGGTGTACGAGGGCGAGCTGTACTCCCTCACCCAGACCGGCCGGTCCGCGGGCGACCGGGTGGCGGCCGCCGTGACCGCCCTGCGCGAGCGCGCGACGGAGGGCCTGCCCGCCGAGCACTACGACGTCACCCTGCGCACGCTGCGGCAGGTGGCCCGCAACCTCGGCCACCCGGAGGCCTGAGCCGAGGCCTCCCCGGGGACGCCAGGGCCGGGACGCACCCGGGGACGCCGCCGTAGGGTGTCCCGCATGCGTGAACTCCAGCAGCAGATCATCGACGAGATGGGCGTGAAGCCCGAGATCGACCCGGCCGCCGAGGTCGAGGCCCGCGTGCAGTTCCTCGTGGACTACCTCGAGGCCACCGGCGCGTCCGGCTACGTGCTGGGCATCTCCGGCGGCGTGGACTCCACGGCCGCCGGCCGACTGGCCCAGCTCGCGGTGGAGCGCCGCCGCGCGCAGCTGGGCGTCGCGGACGCCGTCGTGGAGGGCCGCGCGCAGCCCGCCCTCGGGGCCCCGACCCGCGAGGCGCCCCAGTTCACCGGCGTGCGCCTGCCCCACAAGGTGCAGCACGACGAGGCCGACGCCCAGGCCGCCCTGGACTTCGTGGACGCCGACCGCGAGGTGACGATCAACATCGGCGACGCCACCGACGGCCTCGCGGCGGCCTTCGCCGCGGGCGTCGGCGAGGAGATCTCCGACTTCGACAAGGGCAACGTGAAGGCCCGCCTGCGCATGACCGCGCAGTACGCCGTGGCCGGCGCGCACGGGCAGCTGGTGATCGGCACGGACCAGGGCGCGGAGTCCACCACGGGCTTCTTCACCAAGTTCGGCGACGGCGGTGCGGACATCCTGCCGCTGTTCGGCCTCGACAAGCGCCAGGTGCGGGCCCTCGCGAAGGAGATGGGCGCCCCCGAGCACCTGTGGGACAAGGTCCCCACCGCGGACCTGCTGGACGGCAAACCGGGCCAGACGGACGAGACCGAGCTGGGCACGAGCTACGAGCACATCGACGACTACCTCGAGGGACGGGAGATCCCCGAGGAGGTCGCCGAGCGGCTCGAGGGCATCTGGCTGCGCTCCCGCCACAAGCGGACGACGCCGGTGACCATCCACGACGACTGGTGGCGCTGACCCCTTCGTTAGGCTGGCCGGGTGAAGATCGCGACCTGGAACGTCAACTCCCTCCGTGCCCGCGCCGACCGCGTCGAGGCCTTCCTCGAGCGCCAGGACATCGACGTCCTGGCGATCCAGGAGACCAAGTGCAAGGACGAGAACTTCCCGTGGGAGCTCTTCGAGCGTGCCGGCTACGAGGTGGCCCACAACGGGATCTCGCAGTGGAACGGCGTGGCCATCGCCTCCCGCGTGGGCCTCACGGACGTGCAGCGCGGCTTCCCCGGCCAGCCGCACTTCGGCAAGGGGGGCAAGGACCCGGCCGAGGAGTCCCGCGCGATCGGCGCGACGGTGGGCACCGAGGCGCGCGACGGCGTCGCACCCGTCCGCCTGTGGAGCCTCTACGTGCCCAACGGGCGCGGCCTGCAGGACGAGCACATGCCCTACAAGCTGGAGTGGCTGCGGGTGCTGCGCGAGCACGCCGCCGAGCGCCTCGCCGCGGACCCCCAGACGCGCCTGGCCCTCACCGGCGACTGGAACATCGCCCCGCAGGACGAGGACGTGTGGGACATCGACCTGTTCGTGGATGAGGGCTACACGCACGTCTCCCCGCCCGAGCGCGCCGCGTTCCACGCGTTCGAGGAGGCCGGCCTCCAGGACGTGGTGCGTCCGCGCCACCCCGGCCCCGGGGTGTACACCTACTGGGACTACACGGGCCTGGCCTTCCCCAAGAAGAAGGGCATGCGCATCGACTTCCAGCTGTGCTCCCCCGCGCTCGCCGAGACGGTCACGGACGCCTTCATCGACCGTGAGGAGCGCAAGGGCAAGGGTGCCTCGGACCACGCGCCCGTCGTCGTCGAGCTGGGCTGAGCCGCCGGCATGCCGCACCGTGGCACCGCGCACCTGCGCGTCTTCCAGCCGCTCACCGCGTACCCGGACGCGGTGCAGGCGCGGCTGATCGCCGGGACGCACCGCTCCCGCGTCGAGGTCGAGGCCGAGGCGGACGAGCGGGCGCGGCAGCGCCTGGTGCGCCGCGCCGCGGACCCGTTCCCCGAGCCCGGCGAGGACGAGCTCGTGCGCGTGGTGACGGACTCCCACGGCTCCGCGTTCTACTGCCCGGACGAGCTCGGACTGCGCGCCGAGATGGCGGCCGCCCTGCTCGAGGGCGCCATGACGCCGTCCGCGTTCGAGGCCGCGATCCCGACGGCGGCCCGCGCCATGAACCGCGGCCGCGCGCTCGTGCAGCTCGAGGACGAGTGGGGGCTCTCCCCGGACCCGGACGAGCCGCACGGCGAGGGCGGCCACCACCGCGTGCAGACGCGCACCGCCACGTGGGGCGTGCCGCACGGCTGGCTCGCGGCGTTCGACCCGGAGGAGCCCGTGCAGCGGCTCGTGAACGGGGAGACGGTGGCCTGCCGGCGGGCGCGCGTGACGGTCGCCCGGGAGCGCTGCGCGCACGCGGCCGCGGTGCTCGCCCGGCACGCCCCGGAGTCCGAGCTCCTCGGCGAGCTGACGGTGATGGGCGAGTGGCTGGGCTCCTTCCACCCGGACTCCGTGCTCGAGCTGGACTACGGAGCGCTCACGTCGCACGTCTGGCCGGACGACTCCGTGTACGACCTCTGGACGCTGCTCGACGCGCTCGAGGAGGGCGACGCCGCGACCGGCGGCGTGGCCCAGGAGCGGCTCAACCGGCGTTGGGCGGCCGTCGGGATGCTGGCCCGGGCGAACTGAGCACTCAGGGCCCTGGAACGAGGTGTCATGAATTGTTGGTATCCGGGCCGGATACCAACAATTCGTGACACCTCGACGGCGTGAGGGGGGCGGGCGTGGGTGTCGCGGCGGGCAGCTCAGCCCCGCGGCATGCGGGAGAGGAACGGCGCGGGGTCCAGCGGCGGGCGGTGCGAGGAGGCGAGCTTCGCCGCGAAGGCCGGGTCGACGTCCCCCACGTACAGCCAGCCCAGGAGCAGCTCGCCCTCGCCCAGGCCGTGCGCCGCGCGCACCTCTCCGGCGTTCGTGTGCGGACCGGAGCGCCACATCACGCCCCACCCGGCCTGCCACAGCGCGAGCTCGAGCAGGTGCGCGGCGCCCGCGGCCGTGGCGTCCTGCTCCCACGGCGGCACCGCCGGGTGCTCCGTCCGGCTCGCGACGACGGCGATCAGCAGCTCCGCCCGGAACGGCTTGGGGTTCACCTCGCCCGTCGCGCGGGTGACGCCCGCGGCGGCGTCGAGGGCGTCGGCGAGCACGCGCCGGTCCTCCCCGCGCAGCAGGATCAGGCGCCAGGGCCGCAGCGCCTTGTGGTCCGCCACCGGGGTGACGGCGGCCAGCAGGCGGGCGACCTCCTCGTCGGACGGGGTCTGCGGGCCCACCTTGGAGACGGACCGGCGCGAGGCCATGGCCTGCAGGACGGGGTCGTCGAAGTGCTTCATCCGCCCATTGTGGCCGCTAGCGTGGACGCAGTGAGCACCACGGAGAGGATCTACTCGTGCCTGGTCACCCGCAGCCCCGAGGCCGAGGCGAGGCTCCCGGAGCAGGTCCGCCGCGACGTCCCGGCCAACGGCCTGCGCCTCGTGGGCGCGAACACCCTGCAGTCCTCGGGCGACCAGATCGTCAACGCCTCCACCGTCCTGCCGTGGCTGTTCGCGGCGCTCGGCGTCCCGCCCGCGCTCACAGGCCTGCTCAAGCCGATCCGCGAGTCCCTCTCCATGCTCCCGCAGGCGTTCCTCACCCCGCTCGTGCTGCGCGCGCGGCGACGCAAGCGCGTCTTCGCCCTCGGCGCGCTCGTGCAGGCGGGATCCGTCGCCGCAATGGCCGCCACCGCCGCACTCGGGACGGGTCTGGCGGCCGGCGTGCTGATCCTGGCGGCCCTGGCCGTCTTCTCCCTGGGGCGCTGCCTGTGCTCGATCTCCTCCAAGGACGTGCAGGGCCGCGTGGTGCCCCCGGGCGAGCGCGGGCAGATCACCGGGCTGGCGACGACGGCGTCCGGGCTGGCGGCGATCACCCTCGGGCTGGGCCTCCGCGGGCTCGGCGGAGGCTCCCTCGACGCCGGGGCCCTCGCGGGGCTCCTGACGGTCGGGGCGGCGCTGTGGGTCGCGGTCGCCGGGGTCTCCCTGACCCTGCGCGAGCCCGCCGGGGACCCCGAGGAGGGTGGCAAGGAGGCCGACGACGACGGGGATGACGGACCCCTCGCCCGCCGCTCCTGGGCCCTGCTGCGCGAGGACCGGGACTTCCGCCACTTCGTCACCGTGCGCTCCCTGCTGCTGGTCTCCTCGCTGAGCCCGCCGTTCATCGTGATGCTGGCCCTCGACGCCGGCACGGACGCGCTCGCCGGCCTCGGCGGCTTCGTGATCGCCTCGGGGGTGGCCTCGCTGGTCGGCGGCCGCCTCTTCGGCCGGTTCGCGGACCGCTCCAGCCGGCTGCTCATGGCGGTGACGGCGGCGATCGCGTCGGCGGTGATCGTCGTCGTCGTGGTGCTGGCGGCCCTGCCGGCGTTCCGGGGCGGGAGCGGGGCGGGCGGCGTGCTGCTGGTGAGCGCCTACTTCCTGCTCACGCTCGCGCACACGGGCGTGCGCGTCGGCCGCAAGACGTACCTCATGGACATGGCCTCCGGGGACACGCGCACCGTCTACACGGCGGTGTCCAACACCGCGATGGGCGTGATCCTGCTGGTGGTGGGCGCCATCAGCGCCGCCCTGGCCGCCGCGAGCGCGACGTGGGCGCTCCTCCTCCTCGCCGCGCTCGGGGCCGCGGGCGTCGTCGCGGGCCTGCGCCTGCCGGAGGTCTCGAGGGGCTGAGACCGACCCGCCGACCGCCGCCGGCTCTAGGCTGGAGCCCATGACCACGCCATCCCCCGCCACCCGCCTGACCACCCCGCCGTCGGAAGCCCGCAACCGCCCGACCACGCCGTGGTGGGTGGACGCCGTGATCTACCAGGTGTACCCGCGCAGCTTCGCGGACGGCAACGGCGACGGCATGGGCGACCTGCCCGGCGTCACCGCGCGCATGGACTACCTGCAGACCCTGGGCGTGGACGCGATCTGGCTCTCGCCCTTCTACCTCTCCCCGCAGCACGACGCCGGCTACGACGTGGCGGACTACCGCGCCGTCGACCCGCGGTTCGGCACGCTCGAGGACGCGGATGCGATGATCGACGCCGCCCACGCGGCGGGGATCCGCGTGATCGTGGACCTCGTGCCCAATCACACCTCCTCCGAGCACGCGTGGTTCCAGGCGGCGCTGGCGACCTTGCCCGGCTCCCCCGAGCGCGCCCGCTACCACTTCGCCGAGGGCCGCGGCGAGCACGGGGAGCTGCCGCCCAGCAACTGGCTCTCCACCTTCGGCGGCGGCGCGTGGTCCCGCGTGACCGAGGCGGACGGGACGCCGGGCCAGTGGTACCTGCACCTCTTCGACACCACGCAGCCGGACCTGAACTGGGAGAACCCGGAGGTCCGCGAGGAGTTCGAGGCCATCCTGCGGTTCTGGCTGGACCGCGGCGTGGACGGCTTCCGCGTGGACGTGGCGCACGGGCTCATCAAGAAGCCCGGCTACCCCGACTCCGAGCACACCCGCATGGGCATGGTGGTGGACGCCGGCGAGGACGACGACCCCACGTTCGACCCGGACACCTTCGAGCCCCTCATGCCGTTCATCGACCAGGACCGCGTGCACGAGGTGTACCGGCAGTGGCGCCGGGTGCTGGACTCCTACGACCACGAGCCCATGATGGTGGCCGAGGCCTGGGTGGCCCCGCTCTCCCGCACGTTCCGCTACGTGCGCCCGGGGGAGATGCACCAGGCCTTCAACTTCACCTACCTCGTGGCCGGCTGGGACGCGCAGTCCCTGTCCTCCGCGATCGAGCGCTCCTTCACGGCGGCCGAGCGGGTGGGGGCGCCCAACACGTGGGTGCTCTCCAACCACGACACCGTGCGGCACGCCTCCCGCTACGGCCTCACGGATCCGAGCTCCTACCCCGCCGGGATCACCGCCGACGACGAGCAGCCGGACGAGGAGCTGGGCCGCCGTCGCGCCCGAGCCGCCGCCCTGATCGAGCTGGGCCTGCCCGGCTCGGCGTACATCTACCAGGGCGACGAGCTCGGCCTGCCCGAGCACACCACGCTCGCGGCCGAGCACCGCCAGGACCCGTACTTCTTCCGCACGGACGGGGAGGAGCCCGGCCGGGATGGCTGCCGCATCCCGCTGCCCTGGGAGGCGGACGCCCCCGCGTACGGCTTCTCGGCCACCGCCGACGACGACGGCGCGTCCACCGCGCCCGTCTCCCCCTGGCTGCCCCAGCCGGAGTCCTTCCGGGCGCTGGCCGCGGACCGCCAGGTCGGCGTCGAGGGGTCCGTGTTCGAGCTGTACCGCCGGCTGCTGGAGATCCGCGGCGAGCTGGACCTGGGCACCGGCACGTTCGCGTGGTCCGAGCACCACGACCCGGAGCGCGGCGTGCTCGCGTTCACCGTGACCAACGGCGGGGGCCACCACCTCGGCTCGGGCGAGCCGATCCCGGCCCGGACCGTGCTCGTGATCGCCAACCTCGGCGCCGAGCCCCTGGACCTGCCCGCCGGCCACGCGAAGGCCCTGTCCTCCCTCGAGGACCCGGACGCACTCGCCGACGGCCGCCTGGCCCCCAACTCGGCGGCCTGGCTGCTGCAGGCCTGACCAGCGCAGATCCGAGGGTTGCCGGGGAGTGGCAGACATTTGCCACTCCACTGTGGAGTGAGTCACCATGGCATGTCATCTCATTCACACCCTGAGCGGAGACCCTTCTCGTGAACGCAACCCCCTCCGGCGCGCATGCCGCAGGCGCCGCCCCGGCCGGCGGCGGTGAGAGCCAGCTGCACCGCGGGCTGAGCCAGCGCCACATCATGTTCATCGCCCTCGGCACCGCGATCGGCACCGGGCTGTTCTACGGCTCGGCCGGCGGCATCCAGACCGCGGGCCCCGGCGTCATCCTGGCCTTCCTCATCGCGGGCTCCGCCGTGTACCTCGTGATGCGCGCTCTCGGCGAGATGACGCTGCGGGAGCCGGTCTCCGGCTCGTTCGCGGCGTACGCCTCCCGCTACCTCGGCCCCTTCGCGGGCTACGTGACCGGCTGGACCTTCGTGTTCGAGCTGGCCGTCGTGATCGTGGCGGACACCGCCGCCATCACCACGTACATGGCGTTCTGGTTCCCGGACGTGCCCGGCTGGGCGTGGGTCGCGGCCACCATCCTCGTGATCGGACTGGTCAACCTCACCCACGTCGGCAGCTTCGGCGAGACCGAGTTCTGGCTGACGCTCATCAAGGTCGGCGCCATCGTGGCGATGATCTTCGGCGGCCTCATCCTCATGTTCACGGGCGCCTCCTTCACGGACGGCACCCCGGCGGGCCTGAACAACCTCGTGGACCACGGCGGCTTCCTGCCGATGGGCTTCGGCGGCGTCCTGCTGGCGCTGACGATCGTGACCTTCTCCTTCGGCGGCATCGAGACCCTCGGCGTGGCCGCGGGCGAGGCGAAGAACCCGGAGAAGGTGCTGCCGAAGGCCATCAACGCCGTGCCCGTCCGCATCCTGCTCTTCTACGTGCTGACCATGGTGGTCATCATGTCCCTCATGCCGTGGACCGCCGTGGACGGCAAGACCAGCCCGTTCGTGCAGATCTTCGAGGGGCTCGGCGTGCCGTTCGCCCCGCATCTGCTGAACTTCGTGGTCCTGACCGCCGCGATCTCCGCCATCAACGCGTGCATCTACGGCGCGGGCCGCCTGCTCTACGCGATGGCGCACGACGGCCAGGCGCCGCGGGCCTTCACCCGCGTCAACCGCGGCGGCGTGCCGTGGCTGAGCATCGTGGTGATGCTCGGGGTCATGGTGCTGGGCGCGATCCTCATCACCGTGAACCCGGACGCGTTCGTCCTCGTGGCCGGCGTCGCCTCCTTCGCCGTGGTCTTCACGTGGGCCATGATCTTCCTCTCGCACCGCGCCATGCAGGCCCGCGTGAAGGAGCAGGGCGCGGCCCCCTCGGTGTACCCGATGCCGCTCGGCGCCCTCGGCACATGGCTCGGCCTGGCCTTCGTGGCCACGGTGGTCATCACCATGGCCACCGTCCCGGAGTCCCGCCAGGCCCTGCTGATCGGCCTCGTGTGGGTCGCGTGCCTCACCGCCGCATGGTTCCTCACCGGCGTCCGCACGTCCGCCGCCGTGCACGACCGCACGGGCACCCTGCCGGTGGTCCGCCAGCACGACTGACCGCCGCGCGGAGCGGCACAGACACAGGCGAGCCCTGCGCCGTCGTCCTCATTCCTTCCGGATGAGGGCGACGACGCAGGGCTCGTCTGCGTGCGGGGTCGGGTCTGCCGCGGGGTCAGCCCGCGGCGGTCGAGCCGCCGGGGGCGTCCGCCGAGGGTCCCCGCGACGGCGCCACCGGCGTGCTGCCGGCCGGCGTGCCGTCGGCGAGTCGGATCTCGTGGTCCGCACCCGGCGAGGCCACCTGCGCGATCCTGTGCTGGCGGTCGCGGCTCAGCGAGGCCCACCACTGCGAGGCGGCCACGGGGCCGCCGTCGACGACGTCCGGATCGTCCGTCTCGAGGCCGAGACGGTCCTTGATGGAGGCCAGCATGGCCGCGCGGCGCACGGCCTCCACGCGGGCCACGGAGTAGCTGAGGATGCGGAACGTGGACAGGCACATCACGAGCATCATGATGCTGAACGGCAGGCCGATCGTGATGGCGAGCGTCTGGATGGCGCTCAGGCCGCCGGCCATGAGCAGCGCGGCCGCCATGAACGCGGTGGCGATCGCGAAGAAGATCCGGATCATCACCTTGGGGTTCACGTCGCCGCCCGTGGCGAGCATGCCCATCACGAGCGAGCCGGAGTCCGAGGAGGTCACGAAGAACACGGCCGAGAGGAGGATGAAGCCGACCATCATGACGCTGCCGGCCGGCAGCTGCTCCACGACCTGGAACAGGGCGGTGTTCGCATCGATCGAGCCGTCCGCTCCGACCACGGACTCGTAGCCCGCGGGGCGGACGGTCTCCATGTAGATGGCGGTGCCGCCGAGGATGCCGAACCACAGGATCGAGATCAGGGTGGGCACGAGCATCACGCCGGCGATGAACTCACGCACGGTGCGCCCGCGGGAGATGCGGGCGATGAAGATGCCGACGAAGGGGGTCCAGGACATCCACCAGCCCCAGTAGTAGGCCGTCCAGCCGGCCTGCCACGCATCGCCCTCCGCGCCGAAGAACGCGGAGACGTTGAGGGAGTTGGCGAAGTAGTTCTGCAGGTACGCGCCGGTGGACTGCACCATCTCCTTGAAGAGGAAGGAGGTGGGTCCCACGATCAGCAGGAAGAGGAGCAGGCCCGCGGCGAGGATGAGGTTGAAGTTGGAGAGCCACTTCATGCCGCGCTCCACTCCCGAGACCACCGTGTAGAGGACGACGCAGGTCACGAGGGCGATCATCACGTACTCGAGCCACGCACTGTCCTCAGGGACGAACCCGAGGGCACGCAGCCCGGCGGCCATCTGGGTCACACCGAGGCCGAGCGAGGTGGCGACGCCGAACACGGTGCCCACGAGGGCCAGGGTGTCGATGAGGTGGCCCCATCCGCCGCGGGTGCGCTTCTCGCCGAGGATCGACTCGAAGGCCCAGCGCAGGGAGAGGGGACGGCCGCGGCGGTGGATGGCAAGGCCCACGGCCACGCCCACGACGGCGTAGATCGCCCAGGGCTGCAGGCCCCAGTGCAGGAACGTGGTCGCCAGGGCGTTCTGCGAGGCCTGGCCCTGGGTGGGGTTGGTCGCCGCGATGTCCGGACGCGGCGAGACGAAGTGCATGAGCGGCTCGGTCATGCCGTAGAACACGAGGCCGATGCCCATGCCGGCGGCGAAGAGCAGGGAGAACCAGGACAGGGTGGAGAACTCGGGCTTCTCGTCCGGCTTGCCCATCGTGATGGCGCCCTTGCGGGAGAACGCGAGGTAGACGCAGAAGAGGACGAAGAACAGCGCGACGGCGGCGTACCACCACGAGAAGTTCGAGATGATGGCGCCCTGGACGGCCGAGATGGCGGTGGTCATCTGGTCCGGGAAGAACAGCGTGGCGAGCACGAATCCCAGGACGATGACAGCGGTGGGCCAGAAGACACCCGGCACGAGGGCGCGCCCCGCGCTGGTGGAGGCGTCGGCGGCGGTGGTGGGAACGGGGTCGTCGGATCGGGGGGCGGTGGGGGCGGACACGCCCGGCGGCGTGCCCCTGGTCGCGGGCGGAGTGTCGTCGATCATGCCGTCCACCCTACGGGGGAGCCGGCGGCTGGGCGCGGAGAGGGACGGAGGATCGTGTCCGCTCTCACGGCAGCTCGTGACGGCGCACACACGACGGCGGGCCTCGCCCCTGGGCTCGAGCGGGCGCCGACCCTACGCTGGAGGGGAGGGAGTCCCGGAGCACCCGGGCCCCCTCGATCCGGCTCCGCACCGGGACCGGGGATCCCCTCACAGGAGGTCAGCCCATGAAGGCCATCGTCTACCACGGTCCCGGCAAGCGCGTGTGGGAAGAGGTCCCGGACGCCACGATCATCGACCCGACGGACGCATCCTCGGCCACGGGGGCGTCGGCGTCGTGACCGAGGCGGGCGCGGAGGTGAAGGACGTCAAGGTCGGCGACCGCGTCATCATCTCCTGCGTCTCCACGTGCATGGACTGCTCGTACTGCCGCGAGGGCCTGACCTCCCACTGCCAGGCCATGGGCGGCATCGGCTGGGTCTTCGGCCACCTGATCGACGGCACGCAGGCCGAGCTGGTCCGCGTCCCGTTCGCGGACAACGGCCTCATCCCGCTGCCCGAGGGCGACACCGTGCTCGTGGTGGGCGCCGGCCCCGTCGGCCTGTCCGCCATCATGACGGCGGCCGCGAAGGGCGCCTCGACGATCATCGCCGTCGACGGCAACGAGTTCCGCCTCGAGGCCGCGCGCCGCTTCGGCGCCACCCACGTCTTCACCCCGGGCGAGGAGACCCTGGGGAGGATCAACGAGCTGACGGCGGACGGCCTCGGCGTCGACGTCGCGATGGAGGCGGTGGGCATCCCCGCCACCTTCCAGATGTGCGTGGACGCGATCCGCCCCGGCGGCCACGTGGCCAACCTGGGCGTGCACGGCAAGCCGGTGGAGTTCGCCCTCGACCGCGAGTGGATCAACAACATCACCATCACCACGGGCCTGGTGAACGCCACCACCGCGCCCGAGCTGCTCGGCCGCATCCAGGACGGCTCGATCCACCCGGAGGAGTTCGTCACCCACCGCTTCACCTTCGACCAGTGGGACGAGGCGTACGAGACCTTCAAGAACGCCGCGCAGCAGAAGGCCCTCAAGGTCATCATCAGCGCCTGAGCTGGTGCCTTCCGCATCCCTCACCCTCGACGACAGGAGAAACTCCATGAGCACCGAGCCGAACGAGATCGAGCTGGAGGCCGACCTGCTGGCCGACCCCCAGGCCGCCGGCGACCCCGAGCCCCTGGACGGCCGCGACGGCCAGCCGGCGCCCGGCAGCTCCGACGACCCGCAGGACTGGGCCGGCGACGGCCGGGCCGTCGACGCGCTGCGCGCCGCGGAGTCGGAGGCCATGCACGTGGTGGACGGCGACTAGATCTGACCGTCGGATCCATGGACACTCCGGGCCGTGCCCGGAGACGATGAAGGCCCCCGCCACGGCGGGGGCCTTATCACGTCCAGAGGCCGGGACGGCCGCGTGGGCTCGGCCGGCGGCCTGGATCGGCGGGACGGGTCAGTGGGACGCGGCGTCGTCTGAGGCGGCCGACGTCGGCCCGTCCCCGCGCAGCGCCGCCACGGCGGCGGACTGGTCCAGCATCGGCTGGCGCATCTCCTTCTCGAGGAAGCGCAGCAGCGCGGTGGAGAGGTCGGGATCCTCGGAGGCCACGGCGTCCACGGCGACGGCGGCGTGGAACTGGTGGGCGAACGCGTTGATGGCCGTCTGGGCCACGCAGCTGTGGGTGGAGATCCCGCAGAGCAGCACGCGGCCCACTCCGCGCTGTCGCAGGTCCTCCGCCAGCGAGGTGCCGTGGAAGGCGGAGTCCCGGGTCTTCACGATCTCGAGGGTGTCGCACCCCTCGGTCTGCAGGTCGGTGAGGAGGCGCGCCTGCTCGGTGCAGGGGAAGGCGAAGCCCTGGTCGTCCTCGAGCATGTTGAGCGTCCAGGTGGAGCGGTCCCGCGCGTGCTCCGTGCGCACCAGGACCACGGGCCGTCCGCCGTCGCGCGCCGCGGCGAGCAGCTCGTTGACGGCCGCCAGGACCGTCTCCTGCTCCGCAGCCAGCTCGGGGAACTCGAAGTAGCTGTTCTGCATGTCCACCACGATCAGGGCGGTCTGCTCCCCCGCAGGGCCCTGCGGACGGGAGCGGGAGGGTTCGGCGGAGGTGTCAGGCATGCGGGGCGTCCTTCCATGGGGGACGACGAAGGCCCCCGCATCTGCGGGGGCCTACTCGATGATCTGGTGGCTCCGACCGGCGTCGATCCGGTGACCTTACGATTTTCAGTCGTACGCTCTACCAACTGAGCTACAGAGCCCGGTGACATAAGCCACCTGGACCATGCGTCCACCGGACTCCGTTGCTCCGAATACCGGTGTTCGGATGATCCGAGCGACCCTGACGAGACTTGAACTCGCGACCTCCGCCGTGACAGGGCGGCGCGCTAACCAACTGCGCTACAGGGCCTTACTGGTGCTGCGTGGTGCTTTGCAACGAGATGGAACTCTAGCAGAGCCTCGTCCCGATGTGCAAACCCGACGTTCCCGGGGCTCCAGATGCTCCCCGCGGCCGGCCGTGCGTACCCCCAACGGGATTCGAACCCGTGTCGCCGCCGTGAAAGGGCGGTGTCCTAGGCCTCTAGACGATAGGGGCAGGTCCGACGTCGGGATTCCCGCGAGGGCCTCAGCGAAGTCTAAAGTGGCCCCACACCCCCCGCCAAATCCCCCGGCCGCGGGAGGCGGACCGGCCGCGGGTCGGGGCGCCGACCGCGCGAACCGTCCCCGCCGCCAGCGACAGGAGGCCCCGCCGTGACCGATCACCCCGCCGCTGACTGGATGTCCGAGGACGAGTTCGACGCCGCCGTGTCCGCCGCGCTCACCCGTGTCCCGGACGAGCTGGCGCGCCTGCTGACCAACGTCGTCGTGGTGGTGGAGGAGGAGTACGAGCCCCAGCACTGGGAGGACCCGGACACCGAGCTCTTCGGCCTCTACGAGGGCGTGCCCCTCGGGGAGCGGGCTGAGGTGCCGTGGCAGATGCCGGACCGGATCGTGGTGTTCCGCGGCCCCCTCATGCGGCACTGCCGGGACCGCGCCGAGCTCGAGGAGCAGATCACCGTGACGGTCCTCCACGAGGTGGGGCACTTCTTCGGGATCAGCGAGGAGCGGCTCCACGAGCTCGGCTGGGGCTGAGCGGGGACCGGCGGCTCAGGCCTGCGGCTGCTCCCGCACCGGGCCGTGGTCCGCGCGGCGGCTCAGCCGGACGTCCTCCCGGAACGGGACCACCATGACCGGTCCGCGCGCGTGGTGGGCCACGCCCTGGCTCGTGGAGCCGAGGAGGGAGCCGGCGAACCCGCCGAGACCGCGCGTGCCGAGCACCGTCAGGCGCGCCGTGCCGGTCTGCTCCACCATGACGTCCACGGGGCTGCCGTCCACGAGCTCGCCCGTGACCTCGAGGCCCGGGTACTCGGAGGAGAGCCAGCGGGCGCCGGCGTCCACGAGCTCCTGCATGTCCTTGGCCCGTGCCTCCTCGTCCAGGCTCACGGCGAGCCACGCCGCGTTGGCGCTCACGGGCGGCACGGCGACCACGAGGTTCAGGGGCGCGCCGCGCAGGCGGGCCTCCTCGGCAGCCACGAGGGCGGCGGCGCGGCCCTGCTCGGAGCCGTCCACGCCCACGACGACGGGCACCCCCGCCGCGGCGCGGGAGGCCTCCACCCCGGCGGGGATGATGGCCACGGGGCAGTGCGCGTGGCCCGGCAGCGCCGAGGACACGGAGCCCAGCAGGCGACCGAGGAAGCCTCCGCGGCCGCGGCTGCCCGAGACGAGCAGGGACGCCTGCTTCGAGAGGTCCACCAGCACGCCGGCGGCGTCCCCGACCTCGACCCGCAGGGTGGGCTGCACGCCGTCGGCGTCCAGCTGGCCCGCCACGTCCCGCAGGAGGGCTTCGACGCCCTCGCGCAGGCGGTCGTCGTCGGGGTAGGCCGCACCCGCCTCCGCCCCGTACCCCCAGAAGGTGGGCATGGTGTAGGCCGTGACGAGGGTCAGGGGCTCGCCGCGCAGGGACGCCTCGCGCTGGGCCCAGCGGGCGGCGGAGACGGACTGCTCCGAGCCGTCCACGCCCACCAGGACGCCGAGCGGGGCGGCACCCGTGCCGGGATCGGTGTGCTGGGATGCGGTGGGCATGCGAACCTCCTGGAGTCGCTCCCCGACCCCCGGACGGGGCCGGTTCGATGCCCCCAGTCTAGTCCTCGGGGGTCGCCCGGAGCGGGGTCCGGCCGGCGGGGAGCCCGGCGGTGAAGGCCCGCGGATCCTCGGCGAGGCGCGCCGGGAAGGCGTCCATCCGGAGGTCCCGGGCGAGGCCGTCCCGGGGGTCGGCGCCGGCATGGGCGGCCGCGGCGGGGCGGGCGATCGGGGCGTCCGAGGCCGCCACGATCACGTTGCCGCGCCGGCGTCCCTTGAGCATGGGCGGGTCCGCGATCACCTCGAGGTGGTCGAAGGCCCCGACGACGGCGGCCACCTCTGCGCGCACGGCGGCCAGGTCCGGGCCTCCGCCCACGTTGAGCACGTACAGCCCGCCCGGGGCGAGCACGCGCGCGGCGGCCTCCGCGGACGCGGCGCCGGTGAGATTCGGCGGCGTGACGTGGCGGGCGCCCGTGGGGTCGTCCGGGTCCGGGGCGAAGACGTCGCGGATGAGGAGGTCGCGGGAGGCCGGGTGGGCCTCGGCGAGGACGTCGGCGGCGTCGGCCACGCGGATCTTCAGCGCGGGGGCACGCGGCAGGCCGAAGTGCTCGCGGGCGAGGGCGGCGAGGCCGGCGTCGATCTCCACCGCGGTCTGGTGCGAGCCGGGGAAGGCGTGGTCCACCCAGCGGGCGAGCGCGCAGCCGGCGCCGCCGAGGTGCAGGGCGCGCAGCGGGACGGGATCGGGCCAGTGCGCCTCGACGGCCGCGGCCGCCCAGCGCATGTACTCGAAGCCCATCCGCTCCGGATGCTCGGGGTCCAGCGGCGAGGACTCCACCCCGTTGACGAGCAGGGTGAACGCACCCGGCGTGAAGGGGTCCTCGACGATCTCGGCCGTCCCCGAGGAGATCGCGTGGACGCCCGGGACGATGCCGGCGTCGACGGCGGCCGTGGCGGGTCCGCGGCGTCGCGGCGCCTGCCCTCGCCTAGCCACGGCGCACCATCAGCTGCTCGTGCAGCCCGGCCCACGCGCCCTCCATGGGCTGGGGGGCGCCGTCCTCCACGAAGCCGTGCTTGCGGTAGAACGCGATCGCGCGGGGGTTCTCCGCCAGGACGCGCAGGACGGCCGGGCCGTCACCGGCAGCGGCGCGCATCAGGCGCGCGCCCACACCGGTGCCGTACGTCTCGGCGAGGATGTAGAGGACCATGAGCTCGCGTCCAGGCATGCTCGGGCTCGCGGGGCCGTCGTCGGAGGAGTGCGAGGCGTCGGAGGCGTGCGAGGCCTCCGGTTCCCCGCACGCCGGACGCTCGATGCGCGACGGCCCGGCGAGGGCGACGCCCACGAGCCGGCCGCCGTCGGCCTCGGCGACCCACAGGTCCTTGTCGGATCCGATGAGCGCGGCCCAGGCGGGGACGTCCTCGGGCACGCGCGCGTCCACGCGGTCGAACACCTCGGCGGCCAGGAGC
Organism: Micrococcus sp. M4NT; assembly: GCF_033790745.1. Taxonomy (NCBI): domain Bacteria; kingdom Bacillati; phylum Actinomycetota; class Actinomycetes; order Micrococcales; family Micrococcaceae; genus Micrococcus; species Micrococcus sp. M4NT. Next base: position 138,720 of record NZ_JAMYEH010000009.1, on the reverse strand, counting down.
GAGCCGTACGCCTCGCGCCAGGACCGCGCCTTGACGCGCAGGAGCGCCTCGACGTCCTCGGGGCGGGCGGGGCGGATCACGGCGGCCACGGCGGGCCTCCTCTCGGGGTCGTCGGTTCCCGCTTCGTCCACGAGAGCGGTGGGGGGAGCGCCCGTCTCGTCCACGGAACCGGGGGTCAGCGGCCGTCGTCGTCCGCGGTGGCGCGGGCCGAGGCCGCGGTGCCGAGCCCGAGGTCGCCCGCGGCCGCAGCTCGCGGCCCGCCCTGCTCGGCGAGGGCGGCCTCGAGGCGCTCGAGCTTGCCGTCCAGCTCGCCGACGTGGCCCGGGCGGATGTCCGCCTTGAGCACCAGCGAGACGCGGGAGCCGTACGGCTCGACCGCCTCGACCGCGGCCTTCACCACGGCCATGACCTCGTCCCACTCCCCCTCGACCTCGGTGAACATCGAGGAGGTGCGGTGCGGCAGCCCGGAGGCCCGCACCACGGCGACGGCGGCCGCGACGGCGCGGTGCACGGAGGCGGTGTCCCCCTCACCGGGGACGTGGGCGGCGTCGGCGGGCTGGCCGGAGGGGGCGACGGAGAAGGCGACGATCATGGCACCAGTGTGCCGTGCCGTCGCCCTCTCGGGCACCGGCCCGCCGGGTCAGCCGAACAGCGGCTGCAGCGCCTTGACCAGCTCGTTGACGCCGATCGCCACGAACACCAGCGCCGTCAGGCCGAGCAGCGCGTTGCGCAGCCACCCGTTGCGGAACTGCGGGGGCACGTGACGCGCGTTGTTGAGGAACAGCAGCGTGATGGCCAGGAAGGGCATGAAGAGGGCACCGAGCGTGCCGTAGAGCAGGATCAGGAAGATCGGGCGGTCCAGGAACAGCAGGGACATGGGCAGGATGGTCAGCCACAGCAGGAAGAAGCGGCCGGGCTTCGAGGCGAGCGACGGCGCGTCGTCCTGGTCGATCTCGGCCGCGGGGCGGCGGAAGTTGGTCCAGAAGTCCGCGAACATCAGCGACACGCCGTGCCACACGCCCAGGAGCGAGGAGAAGGACGCCGCGAAGAAGCCCACGAGGAACACCACCGAGTACGTCTCGCCGTAGCGCTCGGCCAGGACGTTGCCCACGTCGAGCAGGCCCGCGTCGCCCTTGGAGATGGCCAGGCCGGCCGAGTGCAGCAGCTCGACGCCCATGATCATCGTGGCGATCACGAAGATGCCGGTGAGGATGTAGGAGGTGGCGTTGTCGAACTTCATGACCCGCATGTACCTGGGGACGTTCCAGCCCTTCTCGCGCAGCCAGTAGCCGTACGCGCCGAGGGTGATGGTGCCGCCCACGCCGCCGGCCAGGCCGAGCACGTAGAACATGGCGTCCGGGTCGTTGCCGGGCAGGCGCGGCACGAGGCCGGAGAGGATCTCGCCGAGGTTCGGGGCGGTCAGGGCGGCGGAGAGCAGCACGGTGACGAACATGATGCCGATCAGCACGGTCATGATCGTCTCGATGAGGCGGTACTTGTTCAGCCACACGAGGCCCAGGCCCACGAGCCCCGCCCCGATCGCGAAGACCTTGCTGTCCACGCCCGGGTAGAGCGCGGCGAGCGGCAGCGCGGTGGAGGACATCGCCGTCGCGCCGTAGACGAAGCCCCAGATGAGGATGTACGGGCCGAAGTACCAAGACGTCCACGAGCCGAGCGAGCGCCAGCCCTGGAAGATCGTCTTGCCGGTGGAGAGGTAGTAGCGGCCCACGCCCTCCACGAGCACGATCTTGAAGATCACGCCGAGGACCACGGCCCACAGCAGCATGTAGCCGTAGCGCGAGCCGGCGGTCAGGGTGGCCACGAGGTCGGCGGCGCCCACGCCCGTCGCGGCGGCCACGATGCCCGGGCCGAGGGAGTTCCACTTGGGGCGGATCGGCGTCTCGTTGAGCTCGGCCTCCGTGAAGCCGACCACCGCCGGGTTGTGCACGGGATGGCGGGGATCCGGGGCGTGCCCGGCGGCGGCGGTGGTGTGGGACATGGTGCCTCATCGGGGGTCGGCGCGCGGGAGGCGACGGCGACGGCCGCCCCGGGTGCACGGGCTTCGGTGCAGTGTGAGTGCGCTCACTATAGCGCGGAGGCCCTCGCCCGCCGCCGCCCAGACCGCGCCGTGGACGGGACGCATCGGTACGGTGGAGGGGACCGCTTGCACGCACGCGAACCGCCACGCGAAAGGGCCCCATGCCGCAGGGAATCTTCGTCTCCACCACCTCGACGGGCGCGGGCAAGTCGCTCGTCAGCCTCGGCCTCGCCGACTCCCTCTACAAGCGCTCCGGCGCCGTGGGCTACTACCGGCCCATCGTCCCGGGGAACGACGTCGAGACCGACCCGATGGTGCTGCTGATGCGGGAGCAGTTCGGCCTGGGCCCCGAGCAGGCCCGCGGCGGCCTCACGGCGGCCGAGGCGCGCACGCTCATGGCCGAGGGCCGCGGCGACGAGGTGCAGGAGCGCTGCGTCGAGCACTTCGACGCGATGTCGCAGGACGCCGTCGTGGTGGTGGAGGGGACCGACCTGATCAGCGCGGACCCGTCCGTGGACCTCGACCTGAACGCCCACCTGGCCCGCAACCTGGGCACCCCCGTGATCGCGGTGGCCTCGGGCGCGGGCCTGACCCCGGCCCAGGCCGCGGACGCCGTGGACCTGGCCCGCCGCTCCCTGGACGAGTCCGGCGTCGACCTGCTGGCCGTCATCGTCAACCGGGCCGGCGCGGGCCTCGCCGAGCAGATCCGTGCCGCGGTGCGCCCGGGCCGCCACGCGTGGCCGGTCTACGTGATCCCGGAGCTCCCCGAGCTCACGCACCCCTCCGTGGCGGAGGTGGCGGACCTGCTCGGGCTGGAGCAGGTGGCCGGCGCCCAGACCCTGGACCGCGACGTCGCCGAGGTCAAGGCCGTCTCCATGGAGGGCGGCAACTTCCTCGAGATCCTCGAGGAGGGGGCCCTCGTGATCGTCTCGGGGGACCGCTCCGACGCGATCCTGGCCACCGTGGCCTCCTCGCTCACCCCGGACTTCCCCACGCCGTCGGGCATGATCCTCACGAACGGGATCCTGCCGAACCGCCAGCTGCAGCGCCTCTACCTGGACGCCTCCTTCCCCGTGCTCGCCACCCACGACGACACGTTCACCACCGCGGCCAAGGTCTCCCGCGTTCGCGGCGAGCTCTCCAGCGCGCAGCCCCGCAAGACCGCCGCGGCGCTCGGCGCCTGGCACCAGAGGGTGGACGGCGACGAGCTGCTGCAGCGCTTCGACCTCCCCCGCTCCTCCACGGTGACGCCCCTGCGCTTCCTGCACGAGCTGATCTCGCGCGCCCGCGCCGACCGGCAGCGGATCGTCCTCCCCGAGGGCGAGGACGCCCGCGTGCTGCGGGCCGCCGAGATCCTGCACCGCCGCGACGTGTGCGACCTCGTGGTCCTCGGCCCCTCCGCCGCGGTGAGGGAGCTCGCCTCCCGCGAGGGCATCGACCTCACGGGCATCGAGCTCGTGGACCCCGCCGAGTCCCCCGACCTGGAGCGCTACGCCGAGGAGTACGCGCGGCTGCGCGCCCACAAGGGCGTGGACGTGGAGCGGGCCCGCGAGGTCATGCAGGAGGGCGCGTACTTCGGCACGATGATGGTCCACCTCGGCGACGTGGACGGCATGGTCTCCGGCGCCGCGCACACCACGGCCAACACCATCCGCCCCGCGCTCGAGTTCGTGAAGACCAAGCCGGGCGTGTCCATCGTGTCCTCCGTGTTCTTCATGCTCCTGCCGGACCGCGCGCTCGTGTACGGCGACTGCGCCGTGAACCCCGAGCCGAACGCCGAGCAGCTCGCGGACATCGCCGTGGCCTCGGCGGCGACGGCGGCCCAGTTCGGCGTGGACCCGCGCGTCGCGATGCTCTCCTACTCCACGGGCGCCTCCGGCTCCGGCGAGGCCGTGGACAAGGTGCGGACGGCCACCGCGCTGGTCCGCGAGCGCGCACCCGAGCTGAAGGTGGAGGGCCCGCTGCAGTACGACGCCGCCGTGAACGCCTCCGTGGCCGCGTCCAAGATGCCGGGCTCCGAGGTGGCCGGCCAGGCCACGGTGTTCGTGTTCCCGGACCTGAACACCGGCAACAACACGTACAAGGCGGTGCAGCAGTCCTCGGGCGCGGTCGCCGTCGGGCCGGTGCTGCAGGGCCTGAACAAGCCCGTGAACGACCTCTCCCGCGGCACCACGGTGGAGGACATCGTCAACACGGTGGCCATCACCGCCATCCAGGCGCAGGGCTGAAAGGAATCCCCATGACCGACGCGATGAGCTCCGCTCCCGTCACCACCGCGATCCCCACCGTCTCCGCCCGCGAGCTGCCCGAGGAGACCCTCCTGGTGCTCGTGGTGAACTCGGGCTCCTCGTCCCTGAAGTACCAGGTGCGCGAGCTCACCCTCGACGGCGAGGACGCCCCCGATCCCGTGGTGACGAAGGGCCTCGTCGAGCGCATCGGCGTGCCGGGCTCGGGCGTCGCGGACCACGCGGCCGCCCTCGCCCAGGTGGAGGAGGAGATCGCCGCGGTGATCGGGGACCGCCGCCTGGCCGCGGCCGGGCACCGCGTGGTGCACGGCGGGGAGCGCTTCCACGCGCCGGCCCTCGTGACCAACGAGGTCATCCGCGCGATCGAGCGCCTGGCTCCCCTGGCCCCGCTGCACAACCCGGCCGCGGCGCAGGGGCTGCGCGCCGTCGCCCAGCGCTGGCCGGACCTGCCGCAGGTGGTGGTGTTCGACACCTCGTTCCACCAGTCGATGCCGCGGGAGGCCTGGCAGTACGCCCTCCCGGACGAGCTCTACACGGAGCACGGCATCCGCCGGTACGGCTTCCACGGCACCTCGCACGACCTGGTCACGGGGCTCGCGGCGCGGCACCTGGGCATGGAGCGCCGGGCGTTCGACGGCGTCATCCTCCACCTGGGCAACGGCGCGTCGGCGACGGCGATCCGGCACGGCCGCTCGATCGACACGTCCATGGGCTACACGCCGCTGGCCGGGCTCGTGATGGGCACCCGCTCGGGCGACGTCGACCCCTCGATCATCACCCATCTGATCACCACCCACGGCTACACGGCCGAGCAGGTGGACACCCTCCTCAACAAGGAGTCCGGCCTGCTGGGGCTCTCCGGCAACGCGGACATGCGCCAGGTGCTCGAGGCCGCGGAGGCGGGCCACCGCGCGTCCCGGCAGGCTCTGAAGATCGCGTCCTACCGCCTGGCCAAGTACATCGGCGCCTACCACGTGACCGTGGGCGGGGCGAAGGCGATCGTGTTCACCGCCGGCATCGGGGAGAACTCGGCGCCGTTCCGCGCCCGCGTGCTGGACCGCCTCGAGCCGCTCGGCGTGACGTACGACCCCGCGCGGAACATGGAGCGCGGCGACGACCCCCGGGTGATCTCCGCCGACGCCTCCGCGATCCCCGTGCTCGTGGTCCCCACGGACGAGGAGATGGCGATCGCCCAGCTGGCCCACACCGTGGTGGAGCGCGAGCAGGCCTGGCCGCTGCAGGACTGACCCGGAGCGCGGCAGGTCAGGCGACGTCGCCGATCTGCAGCTCGTTGCCGGGGATCGAGGCCAGCAGCCTCCGCGTGTACGGATGGCGCGCGTTGGTGAAGACCTCCTCGGAGGAGGCGGCCTCGACCAGCTCGCCGTCCTTCATCACGCACACGTAGTCCGAGATGAGCCGCACCACCGCGAGGTCGTGGGAGATGAAGAGGTAGCTCAGCCCCAGCTCCGCCTGCAGGTCCTTGAGCAGGTCCAGGATCTGCGCCTGCACGAGGACGTCGAGGGCGGAGACCGGCTCGTCGCACACGATCAGGTCCGGGTTCAGCGCGAGCGCACGGGCGATCGCCACCCGCTGACGCTGACCGCCCGAGAGCTCCGCGGGGTAGCGCCGGTGGAAGTGCGCCGGCAGGGCCACCTGCTCCATGAGCTCCAGGGTGCGCGCCCGCCGCTGCTTCGCCCCGCCGCGGCGGTAGGCCTGCAGCGGCTCCTCGATGATCCGCCCCACCGTGAAGGAGGGGTTGAGGGAGGAGAAGGGGTCCTGGAAGACGGCCTGCACCCGCTGACGGAAGTCCTTCAGGTCGGCGCCCTTGAGGGTCAGGACGTCCTTGCCCTCGAAGGTGATGGATCCCGACGTCGGCTCGATGAGCTTGAGCAGCATGCGTGCCGTGGTCGTCTTGCCGGAGCCGGACTCGCCCACGATGGAGACCGTCTTGCCCCGCGGGATCTTGAGCGAGACCTCCTTGGCGGCGTAGAAGTCGTCCTGGCCACGGCTCGCGTACACCTTGGTCAGGTCGGTGATCTCGACCAGCGGGGTGAGGGCGGACTTGTCCAGGGCCACGGTGGTCAGGGCACCGGTGGCGTCCTCGGCCAGGGGCGCCGGCGCGGCCGCGTAGGACTCGGGGAGGAGGCGTGCGGCGGCCACCGACGGCGCCGCCTGCACGAGCGAGCGGGTGTAGGCGTGCTGGGGGTCCTCGAGGATCCGCTGGGCGTCCCCGTGCTCCACCACCGTGCCGCGGTGCATGACCACGAGGTGCTGGGCGCGCTCGGCGGCGAGCCCCAGGTCGTGCGTGATGAGCAGGACGGAGCTTCCCAGCTCCCGGGTCATCTCGTCGATCTGGTCCAGGATCACCTGCTGCACGGTCACATCCAGGGCCGAGGTGGGCTCGTCCGCGATCAACAGCTGCGGCCGGCAGGCCAGGCCGATCGCGATCAGCACGCGCTGGCGCAGCCCGCCCGAGAGCTCGTGGGGGTACTGCCTCGCCCGCTTGCGCGGGTCCGGGATCCCCGCCCGCTCCATCACCGCGAGGACCTTCTCCTCCACGTCCTTGCGCGTGGCCAGCCCGTGGGTCAGGAGGGTCTCCCCGATCTGCTGCCCCACGCGCGTCACCGGGTTCAGGTTGGACATCGGGTCCTGCGGCACCAGGCCGATGCTGCGGCCCCGGATGCGGCGCATCTTCGCGTCCGGCATGCCCACCAGCTCCTGGCCCGCGAAGCGGATGGAGCCGCCGGTCACGCGTCCGTTCTGCGGCAGCAGGCCGATGGCCGCCATCGCGGTGGTGGACTTGCCCGAGCCGGACTCGCCCACGATGGCCAGCGTGCCGCCGGCGGGCAGGGTGAACGAGGCGCCCTCCACGGCCTTCACCGTGCCCTGCTGCGTGGAGAACTCCACGTCCAGGCCGCGGATCTCGAGCAGCGGCCCGCCGACGGCGGGCGCGGGCGAAGGTGCCGCGGGCGCGGCAGAGGGTGCCGAGGCCGCGGGGACGGGGCCCTCCGCTCCGGCCACGTGGGAGCCGGAGCCGCGGGCGACGTCGTCGTGCTGGGGGTCCATGGTCAGCGCCTCCGGGAGGTAGGGTCGAGGGCCTCGCGCAGGGACTCTCCCAGCAGGGTGAACCCGAGCGCGGTGACGGCGATGCACAGGCCCGGCAGGAAGGCGAGCCACGGGTTGATGCCCAGCTCGGCCTGGGCGTAGGTGAGCATGCGGCCCCACTCGGCGGTCTCGGGCCGGCCGCCGCCGAGGCCCAGGAAGGAGAGGGCGGCGGCGTCGATCACGGCGGTGGCCAGGGTGAGGGTGGCCTGCACGATCACGGGGCCCAGCGAGTTGGGCAGGATGTGGGACATGGTGATGGTGCGCCGCGAGAGCCCGAGGGTCTGCGCGGCCAGCACGTAGTCCGAGCCCTTCTGCGAGAGCATCGAGGAGCGCAGCAGGCGTGCGAACACGGGGACCTGGGCCACGCCGATCGCGATCATCACGGCGGAGGGCGTCTGTCCCAGGATGGCCGCGATGGACACCGCCAGCAGCAGGTGCGGCACGGAGAGCAGGATGTCCACGAGGCGCATCACCACGCTGTCCACCCAGCCGCCGAACCCTCCCGCGAGCAGGCCGAGGATCATGCCGCCCACGAGGCCGAGCGCTGTGGAGACCACGCCGATCAGCAGGGACGCCTGGGCGCCCCACAGCAGCTTGGAGAGCACGTCGCCGCCGAAGCGGTCCAGGCCGAGCGGGTAGCCGGCCACCTCGCCGGGCCCGGGCACGCTCGTCGGGCGGATCTCCCGCATGCCCGGCGTCTCCGTGCCCCCGTACGGGGCCAGGAGCGGGGCGAGGACCGCCACGAGCAGGAAGAGCGCCACGATCACGGCGCCCGCGATGGCCGCGGGGTTGCGGCGCAGCCGCTGGAAGGCGGCCCCCCACACGGAGGTGCCGCGCGCCTCCGCGCCCGGCTCGGTGGTGGCCTGCGTCTGGCCGGGGGCGACGCCGACGGCCTCGACCCCGGGGGTGTCGACGGCCAGCGGGGTGACCGCGCCGTCCGTGGCCGGGTACAGCTCGTCCTCGGCGCCGCGCGCCGCGGGGCCGCCGGAGGCGGGGGGCAGGTTCGCCGTCACTGGACACGCACCCTCGGGTCGATGAGGCCGTAGGAGACGTCCACGACCAGGTTGATGAGCGAATACAACAGTGCGATGAGGATGATGAAGCCCTGCAGCACCGGGAAGTCGAGGTTGAAGATCGCGTCGCGCAGGAACCGGCCGATGCCGTTGAAGGCGAACACCGTCTCGGTGAGCACCGCCCCCGAGATCAGCAGGCCCAGCTGCAGGCCCAGCGTGGTGAGCACGGGGAGCATCGCGTTGCGGAGGATGAAGCGGTTCCGGATGAGCCCCGGGGCCAGGCCCTTGGCGCGCGCGGTGCGCACGTAGTCGGCGTTCTGCACGTCCAGGACGGCCGCCCGCGTGATGCGGGCGATGATGGCCAGCGGGATGGTGCCCAGGGCGATGCCGGGCAGCACGAGGTGCGTCAGCGCATTCAGGGCGGCGTCCCACTCCCCCGTGCTGATGCCGTCCCACACGTAGAGGTTCGTGTAGTGCGTCGCGTCGATCCGCGGGTCCTGGCGGCCGTCCGTGGGGAGCCAGCCGAGCCGCACGGCGAAGACCCACTTCAGCAGGAAGGCCAGGAAGAACACCGGCACCACCACGCCCAGCAGGGAGAGCACGACGGCGAGGTTGTCCTGCCACCCGCCCACGTTGCGGGCCGCCCAGTAGCCCAGCGGGATGCCGAGCACGACCGCGAAGAGGATGGCGAACACGGACAGCTCGATCGTGGCGGGGAAGCGCTCGGCGAACTCCTCCAGGACGGGCCGGTTGGTCATGAGCGAGTTGCCGAAGTCACCCCGGACCAGCCGCCCCATGTAGGTGAGGTACTGCTCCAGGATCGGCTTGTCGAAGCCGTACGCGGCGTTCACGCGGGCCACCGCCTCGGGGGTGGCACGGTCGCCGAGCAGGGCCGTGGCCGGCCCGCCGGGGAGGCTGCGCACCCACGCGAAGAGCAGGATCGAGAGGCCGAGCAGGGTGGGGATCAGCAGCAGCAGGCGCTTGCCGATGAGTCTGAGCACGGGGAGTCCTTCATCCCAGGCCCGTGGGCCCGTCAGGTCAGGGGACGACGGCGGCGCAGCGGGTGCGCCGCCGCCGTCGGGTCAGCGAGGGGGCCGGTCAGCCGCGGGGGCGCCGGTTCACTCCGTGAGGTCGACCTGGTTGAAGACCTCGTCGTTGACCGGGCTGGCCGGGTAGGAGGCCACGCGCTTGTCGAAGGCGAGCGACGGCGCCGGGTGCGCCAGCGGGACGGCCGGGACGAACTCGGAGATCTGCTGGTTGATCTCCTCGTACTCGGGCGTCTGCTCCTCGATCGTGGGGATCTGGCGCGCCTTCTCGAGGGCGGTGAAGAGCTCCTCGTTCTCGAAGCCGAACTCGGGCTTCTCCTGGCCGAAGAACACGCCCACGAAGTTGTCGGTGTCGTTGTAGTCGCCGGTCCAGCCGAGCAGGTGGATGCCGTGGTCGGCGGTGCCCTGCACCTGGTTCAGGTAGTCCGGGCTCCACTTGGCGGGCTTGGCGTTGACCTTGATGCCCACCTCCGCGAGCTGGTTGGAGATGTTGGAGAAGGCCTGCTCCGGGGTCGGCATGTAGGGGCGGGAGACGCCCGTCGGGTAGTTGAAGTCGATCGTGAAGCCGTCGGGGTAGCCCGCCTCGGTCAGCAGCTGCTTCGCCTTCTCCGGGTCGTAGTCGTAGGTGGTGACGTCGTCGCTGTAGCCGTTGACCGAGTCCGGGATGAACTGGGTCGCGGCCTTGGTGCCCTCCGGCAGGGTCTGCTGGATGAGCGCGTCCTTGTCGATCGCGTGGGCGATCGCCTGGCGGACCTTCACGTCCTTGAGCTCCTCCTGCTCCTGGTTCATGCCCAGGTAGAGGATGGTGAACGGATCGCGCTGGATCACGTTGAACCCGGCGTCGGCGAGGGCCTTGGTGTCCGCGGGGGCCACGAGGTCGTAGCCGTCCACGTCCCCGGCCTCAAGGGCCTGGCGGCGGGCCACCGGGTCGTCGATCACGCGGAAGGTCACGTCCGTGACCTCGCCCTTGTCCCCCCAGTAGTCCTCGAAGGCGGAGAGCTTGATGTCCGAGCCGACGCTCCACGAGTCGAACTTGTACGGGCCCGTGCCCGTGGGGTGCTCGCGGGCGTACTCGGACATCTCCGGGGATTCGGCGGTGCCGCCGATCTCGTCCGCCTTGTACTCCTCCATGGCCGTGGGGGACTGCATGCCGAAGGCGGGAAGCGAGAGGGAGGGGATGAACCCGGCGAAGGGCTGGGCCAGGGTGACGGTGGCCTTGAGGTCCTCGGTGGCGTCGCACGACTTGTACACGGCCTTCTCCGGGGAGTCCGCGAAGCCGCGGAACAGCTTGCCGTAGTAGTAGGAGACGGTCTCGGCCTGCTGAATGCCCTCGAAGTTGTACCAGCGGTCGAAGTTGGCGCACACGGCCTCGGCGTTGAACTCCGTGCCGTCGTGGAACTTCACCCCGTCCTTGAGCTGGAACGTGTGGGTCAGCCCGTCCTCACTCGACTCCCACGACTCGGCCAGGAGGGGGGCCGGGTCCGCCGTGCCGGGCTTGGTGCCCACGAGGCCCTCGAAGATCTGCCGGGACACCCGGAAGGACTCGCCGTCCGAGGCGAAGGCCGGGTCGAGGGTCTTCGGGTCCGAGGAGGCGGCGAAGATGAACGAGCCGTCCACCTGCTGCGCGTCAGAGCCGGCCGCGGAGCTGTCCGCGCCGGTGTCCGAGCGCTGGCTCTGGGCGCATCCGCTGATCAGGAGGGCGCCTGCTGCGGTGAGGGCGGCCGCGGACAGGAAGCGTCGCTGAAGGGGGGAAGCCATGGGGTCCTCCTGGGGAGAGATCGAGGAAGGTCTCACGTGCGAGTGAGGCACCTCACAGGGGAGGTGTTGACCGGGAGTGTAACCCTGATCACAGGCGGATGCGGCATCGACACGGCGTCCCGTCATCTCCGGGACGCCGGCGGCCTCAGACCCCCGCGCGGTCCCGCCGACTCCGCCGCTCGGCGACGGCGTCGGCCGCCCAGCGCAGCACGTCCTCCGGCCGGTTGGTGGTCAGCTCCTGCACACCCTGGGCCAGGAGGAATTCGACGTCCGCGCGCGCGTCCACGGTCCACACGCGCAGCCGGCGCCCGGCCGCGAGCCACGCCTTCACGTCAGCGAGGTGGGTGCGCACGTACTCCACGGACGGGCCGGCAAGGCTCGCCCGGCCGCGCCACACCATGGCCTCGGAGTTCGCGAGGGTCTGGCGCACCGTGGCGCGCACGGCGGCCCGGGAGAGCGGACCGCGGGCGATGCGGGAGGGGATCTCGGCCGGCATCACGTCCACGAGCGGGCACAGCGCGTCCGGGCCCGTCAGCGGCGCCACGTACTGCAGCGCTCCGGGGTGGAAGCTCATGAGGGAGACGCTCACCTGCCCGAGCAGGCCCGTCTCCGGGTCCCAGCCAGAGGTGAGCAGCTCGCGCAGCACGCGCTCCTCGAGCTCGTGGCCGTACGGCGAGGGGTGCTTGAGCTCCACCGCGAGGCGCAGCGGACGGTCCGCCGCCGTCGCGATCTCGAAGAGCTCCCGCAGGGTGAGCACCTGGTCCTCCGGCGCGCCGTACACCGGGGGGATCTGGCCCGCCTGCGCTCCCGGCCGCGCCCCGTCGCCCGCGCGAGGCCCGCGCGTCGCGTGCCACGAGGTGACGTCGAGGCCGCGCAGCCGCTCCAGGGTGTGGTCCGCGAGCGCGCCGGAGCCGTTCGAGGTGCGGTCCACGGTGGGGTCGTGCCAGCAGACGACCTCGCGGTCCTTCGTGAGCTGCACGTCGCACTCCAGGCCGTCCGCGCCCACGGCGAGGGCGTGCAGCATGGCGGCGCGGGTGTGTTCGGGGAAGGCGGCGGACGCACCGCGGTGGGCGATCACGAGGGGGAGCACGCCCAGAGCGTAGGAGCGGCGGGTGCCCGGAGCCCCGACGCCAGGCGGCGGGCTGGTTAACTGGAGGGGACCATTCGGTTCACCCCGGCGTCCTCTCCGCCCGGTCCTCCGTTCCGCCCGCTCCAGGAGCCGCACGTGTCCCTCTCCGCCGCCTCGGACCAGCAGGTCCTCAGCGCCGCCTCCCTCGAGCGCGCCGCCGGGCTGCGCCGCATGAAGTCGGTGGCCACCGGCCTGCTCGTGGCGCTGGCCGTCGTGTTCGTCATCGCGTTCCCACTCCAGGAGGTCCATCCCGCGTGGGGCTTCGTGCGCGCCGCGGCGGAGGGCGGCATGGTGGGCGCGCTCGCCGACTGGTTTGCCGTCACCGCGCTGTTCCGCCACCCCGCCGGCATCCCCGTGCCCCACACCGCTCTGATCCCTCGGAAGAAGGACCAGCTCGGGGCGGCGCTGCGCGAGTTCGTGCAGGAGAACTTCCTGGACTCGGACGTCGCGCGGGAGAAGGTGGCCGGGCTGCAGGTCGCGCACGCGGCCGGCGGCTGGCTGCGCCAGGACGCGAACGCCCGGCGCGTGGCCGGGGAGGTCGCGACGGCGGCGCGGCACACCATGGCCGCCACCGACGATGAGGCCGTGCAGCGCCTGCTGCAGCAGCTGATGCAGAAGCACATGGTGGAGCCGGACTGGTCCCCCACGCTCGCCGGCGTGCTGGACTCCGTGCTGGCCGGCCGGCACCACGACAAGGTGGTCGAGCTCGTGGTGAACCACACGGGCGACTGGGTGGCCGCCCACCCGGAGATGTTCATCGAGACGGTGCGCCGCCGCTCCCCCGAGTGGAGCCCGGACATGGTGGACCGCCTCCTGGCGGAGCGCCTCCACGCCGAGACCCTGAAGTACCTCGCCGGCATCCGCTCCGACCCGGACCACGAGGCCCGCCGCTCGGTGGATGACTGGCTGGACCGCCTCGTCCGTGACATGCGCGAGGACCCGGACACGCGCGCCTCCGTGGAGCGCTTCAAGGCGAGCCTCTTCGCGGACGAGCGCCTGCGCGGCTGGGCCTCCCGCGCCTGGACCACCCTGCGCGACTCCCTGCTGGACGCCCTCGCCGACCCCGCCTCCGACCTGCACCGCGCCCTCGTGGCCGCCCTGCAGGACCTCGGCGGGCGCCTCCAGGACGACGCCGAGGTGCGCGAGCGCGTGGACGGCTACGCGCAGCGCGCCGCCGCCTACGCGCTCAGCTCCTACGGCCCGCAGCTGACCGGCGTGATCGAGGAGACCGTGGAGCGGTGGGACGGCGAGCAGACCTCCCGTACCCTCGAGCTCCTCGTGGGCCGGGACCTGCAGTTCATCCGCATCAACGGCTCCGTGGTCGGTGCGCTCGCCGGCCTGGCCATCCACACGCTGGCCACACTGCTGTTCTGATCTCCCCCGCCCACGACGACGGCGACGCACCCCGCGTGGGGGAGCGTCGCCGTCGCGGGCCGGCAGGAGAGGACGTCAGGACCTCGTCGAGCCCTTGTCCTTGCCGCCCGGAAGGGCGCGCAGCAGGCCGCCGAGGAAGCCGCCGTCGTCGTCCTTCTCCGCCTGCACGGTCTCGCCGCGCAGCTCGCCGGGGATCACGGCGGGCAGCGGGCCGAAGAGCTGACGCGCGTTCTCCACCACGGCCTTGCCCATGGCGCGGTTGCCCACGCCGCCGATCACGGCTCCGATGCCGAACGGCACGGCACGGCCGATCATGCCCGCGCCCTGACGCACGAGGAGGCGCTTGAAGAAGCGCCGCTTGAGCTGGTCCATCATCATCGCGCCCACCCCGGCGCCACCGGCCGCGCTCGAGGTTCCCATCAGGGCGTTCAGGCCCGCCATGGAGTCCTGCTTCGCCCCGGCCTTGCCGGCGGCCTCGCGCAGCAGCTCCTTGGCGTCGTCGCCGAGCATGAGCGTCATCACGACGGCCCGGGAGCGCTGGGGGTCCGCGGTGCTGATGCCGTGCAGCTCGGCGAGGGACTGCCCGTAGAGCGCGGTGGCCTCGAGGAAGCCCACGACGGCGGCGGCCGACAGGCCCAGCGCGGCCACGGTGCCGACGCCCGGGATGATCGCGGTGCCGCCGACGGCGGCGCCAGCGCCGGTCACAGCGTTGAGGTACTGCTCGCTCAGGCGCTCTGCGAGCTGGTCCGGGGTGTCGCCGGGGTGCTTCTCCCGGAGACGCTGGATGTTCTTCAGCACCAGCGGACGCTGGATGTCCAGCGTCTTGAAGACCACCTTCTCGAACGCCTCGGTGGGGTTGCCGTCCTCGTCGAGCGCGGACTTGAGGGCCAGGTTCGTCGCCTTGTCCGACGCGAAGCGGCCGATCGTCGAGTTCTTTGCCATGCGGACCACCGTAGTGGCTGCGCACGGTGTGCGTCAGGATCCCGGCGGCGCGGCGGCGAGGGTGTGCTCGAGGAAGATCCGCACGTCCCGCACCTCGTCCGGGTGGGTGGCGTGCAGCATGCCGGGGTAGGAGCGCACAGTGAGCAGGGTGTGCGCCTCGGCCCACCCGCGGGTGTGCGCAACGGCGTCCGGGTTGATCACGGGGTCCTCGACGTCCCGGCCCCAGAAGAAGGGGCGGGGGCCGGGGCCTTCGACGGGCGAGTCGAGCATCGCCAGCAGCTCGTTGTCCACGGCGAAGCCACTGAGGCCCACCCCGCACGTGAAGGCCTCGGGGCGCAGCCGGATGACCGTCGTCGCCATGGCCATGCCCTGGGAGAAGCCGAGCACGGAGACGGAGCGGAAGCCCGCGTCGGCCACCTCGGGCGAGCCGAGGACGTCGAAGACGCGGTGGGCGGCGGCGAGCACCTGGGCGAAGTCGGACTGCAGCAGCAGGTCCAGCAGGAACCAGCCGTGCGCGCCCGGGTCTCCCTCGCCCTCCGTGGCGGACGCGTCGATCTCGAAGCCGCCGCGCACGGCCAGGCCGGTGCAGCGCTCCGGGAGCATGGGGAAGAAGGTGCGGGCGGCCCGGCGCTCGTTGGAGCCGTAGCCGTGCAGCACGAGGACGAGGTCCGTGCCGGAGCGCTCGCCCGCCGGACGGGACCACGCCACGGCATTTCCTGAGCTGAGCGTCTCGATGTCTGGCGTGGAGGCGGAGGCCATGGTTCCATCCTAGGTGTGAAGCCCGTCTCCCCGCCGCCGGCGCCCCCGTTCGAGCGCTACGCCGCCGCGCTCGCCGCCCTGCCGGCGGACGAGCGCTCCCGACCCCTGGGCCTCCTGGACCTCGACGCCTTCCGGGCCAACGCCGCCGCTCTGCACGCCCGCGCAGGCGCCGTGCCCGTCCGCGTGGCCACCAAGTCCGTGCGCACCGCGGTGATGGACGAGTTCCTCTCCAACGGGGTCTTCGGGGGGATGTGCCGCCTCGGGGCGCGCGCTCCCCGTCTCGTGCCCCTGCTGAACCAGGTGTCCGCGCGCGGCGTGGATCAGCGCACCTACACGGACGTCTCCTACCGGGTGTTCGTGGCCGAGCGCGCCGTGCGGTTCCGCGAGATGGAGTACGCGGTGCCGCTCGAGCGGTTCGAGGAGGCCTTCGCGGGCCTGCGGCGCATCGCGGCCGAGCGGGCCGCGGCCGGGGACGCCGTCTCCTTCCCCGTGGAGGTCCGCACCGTGGCCGCCGACGACGTCTGGCTCTCCACCGCGCACGGGCGCGAGTCTGCGTACCTCGCGGTGCACCGCTACCACCGGGAGGACCCCACCGCGTACTTCGCGGCGGCGGAGGAGCTCTTCGTCTCCCTGGGCGGGCGCCCCCACTGGGGCAAAGAGCACGACCGGGACGCGGAGTGGGCCGCCCGCGCTTACCCGCGGTTCGCGGACTTCACCGCCCAGCGCGACGCCGTGGACCCGGGACGCGTGTTCGCCAACCCCTACCTGGAGCGCGTGCTGGGGGCGTGAGGAGGGCCCGGACCCTCCGCGGACGCGCCGGGCCCCGTAGACTCGCCCCGCACGCCCACCCGCACGCGCGACGCACCAGCATGGAGGACGCCCCGTGGCCATCATCATCTCCGGAGGTCGAGGACGCCGCAGCGGCTGCGGCTGCCTCGGCTGCCTCGGCCTGATCGGCCTCGCGCTGTTCCTCCTGTCCGTGCTCGGCGTGTTCGCCGGCGGCATCAGCACCGTCCCGCCGAACACCCCGCCGGACCCGTCGCCCCGCTCGCAGAGCGGTCCGCCGAACCCGTTCACCGCCACGCCGACGCCGAGCGCCACGCCCACCGCCCAGCCGGGCTCCGGGTCCGCGGCGCCGACATCGGGTGCCGGGTCCGCGGCACCGACGTCGGGCTCCCCGGCGTCGGGCTCCCCGGCCTCCTCCTCGGCCTCCGCCCCCTCCGGCCCGGCCACGTTCGACCCGTTCCCCACCGAGACGGCGGGCTCCCCCACCCCGTCGGGCACACGGTCCTGGAGCCTGTCCACGCCGTGATCCGCGGGGGCCCGCACCCCTAGACTGACGGCATGAAGCGCCTGCCCCCCACGCTCGTCGCTCGTGTCCGCACCGCCTCCAACCGCGTCCGCAGCCGCGCCACCGGCGCGGACATCCACCCCACGGCCTGGGTGAAGGCCGGCGCATGGATCGAGAAGGGCGCGGTCATCGGCGCCTACACGTTCGTCAACCGCCGCGTGGAGATCGACAACGGGACGACCGTCGGCGAGCACGTGGCCATCGCGCCGGGCGTGCGGATCGTCACGGCCTCGCACGAGCTCGGGCCGGCCCGCCAGCGGGCGGGGAAGTTCAGCATGACGCCCGTGACCATCGGCGACGGCTGCTGGCTCGGCGCGGGCTGCACGATCCTGCCCGGCGTGGACGTGGCCCCCGGCTGTGTGGTGGCCGCGGGCGCCGTGGTCACCAAGAGCACCGAGCCGAATGGCGTGTACGCGGGCATCCCCGCCCAGCGCATCCGCGACCTGGGCTGACGGGCTCCGCTGCCCTGAGGGGTCACGGCACGCCGCGTCCCGTGACGGCGAGACGGCGTGCCGTGACCACCCCGGGCGAAGCGAGGCGGGACTGCGCGTCCGGTGGGCCCCGCGGGGATCGAACCCGCGACCGGCGGATTAAAAGTCCGATGCTCTGCCAGCTGAGCTAGAGGCCCTCACCCGCTCGTCCCCTGGGCGGCACTCGGCCGTCGTCGGCGACCCTCGCGGGTGCCCTGCCATGGTAGCCGAGGCCTCGCGGGTCTACCGTGGCGTGCGTCCCGCCGCCGTCTGCCCCGGAAGGAGCAGCACACCCATGCCCCATCACCGCTCCCCTGCCGGACGCGGCGCCAGCTCGAGCGCCTCCGGCCTCACGCGGCACCATCGCCCCCGCGTGTCCCGGCCCGACGAGCTCGCGCACTTCGCCGGGGGCGAGGAGCCGCAGGAGGTGGCCGCCGCGGCCTCGCGCCTGGCCCACGCCCTCGTGACGGGCGGGCGGGCGGAGGAGGACCCCGCCGTCGTCGCCCGCCTCGTGGGGCTCGTGCGCGAGCTGGGCGTGGAGACCCTCGCCGAGCTCTGGTCGGACGCGCCCGCCGTCTCCCTGGCCGGGGCCCTGTGGCGCCTCTACGCGCTCCAGGAGGCCACGGCCCGCGACGGCGAGCGCTGGGCGGCCTGGTACCGCGCCGGGCACGGGGCCCACGCCGCGCGCGCCGTGGCCGGCGCCGTGGAGCCGCCCGGGGCGGAGGAGCTGCGGCGCCTCACCGACACCATCCTCACGGGGGCCTACCGCTCCGATCTGGACGTGGCGTTCGAGCGGGCGGCCGCCTACGCGCGGGTGGCGGCTCTGGGGCAGGTCAACCACGCGGAGGCCGCCGAGGCGGCGGACCCCGCGCACGCGGCGCGGCTCACGGCGCGTGCCGCCCGCCTGGTGTCCACCGCCGATGCCCTGGAGGCGGCCGCTCGAGGCTGGCGCGACGGCTCGTTAGACTAGGAGGCGACGGCGTCGGGCCGCTGGTAACCCCGGGCTCCAACACATAGCCGCCACGAGCGGCCTTCCGCCGAGAGGCGTTCCCGGTCCGGCGTCGTCGTGACACCTCCCCCGACCTCCGATCCCGGCGGCCGCGCCGCCCGCCTCACCGCCGGACCGCCGCTCCCGCGCGCAGAAAGCACGGTGCCCGATGTCCCCCCGCCTGCCCTGGCTCACGACCCGGGACACCCCCGCCCTGCGCCACATGGCGGACCTCACCCTCGCGCTCGGCAAGGCCGTGCAGACCGTGGCCCAGGTGCCGGGGGCGAAGGGCGAGGAGCTGGACCGCATGGAGCGGGGCCTCATGGAACTCGACGCGTCCTCCTCCGCCTCGCTCATGGCCTTCCTCACCGCCCTGCGCAGCGCGTACGTGACCCCGCTCCCCCGCCAGGACCTGTACCTGCTCGCCGGCGGCGTGCACACGGCGATCCAGCGCGTGGTGGGCGCCGGCCTGCTCATCCAGCGCGCCGGCCTCGACGAGCTGCCGCCCCACGCCCTGGACGTCCTGGAGACCGTGGGGCGCCACTCGGACCTGCTGCGGCGCGCCACGGGCGAGCTGCGCGACCTGGATGCCCTCGAGGACACGTGGATGCAGCTGCTGCGCGCCTCCCGTCGCACCGACCGGATCATGGTCAGCTGGCTCGCCGACCTCGGCCGCGACCTCCTGCAGCGCGACTTCCACCGCCAGCGCGAGGTGGCCTGGGCGCTGCAGTCCGCCCTGGAGGCCCTTGCCCGCGTCAACACCGACCTCGGCGTGGTGCTCGTCCGTGAGTCCTGAGGCGGGAGCGGCCCGATGACGGCGGGTCTCGGCTTCGTCTTCGCCCTCCTCTGCCTCCTCGGCGTGGTCATGGGCTTCCGCGACGCACCCAACTCCGTGGCCCTGCCCGTGCGATTCCGCGCCCTGACGCCGCGACTGGCCCTCGTCATGGCCGCCCTGCTGAACGGGATCGGCGTGGTGCTGGGCATGGGCCTGATCACCCTCAGCGTCTCCTTCTTCACCCCCCACGTGATGTCCGGGGTGGTGGGGCACATCACCGTGGCCACGGCTGTCCTCGTGGCGGTCGCGTGGGGACTGC
Organism: Micrococcus sp. M4NT; assembly: GCF_033790745.1. Lineage (NCBI taxonomy): Bacteria > Bacillati > Actinomycetota > Actinomycetes > Micrococcales > Micrococcaceae > Micrococcus > Micrococcus sp. M4NT. The sequence continues at coordinate 119,407 of NZ_JAMYEH010000009.1, read as the reverse complement.
TGCTGTGGTGGCGGCGCATTCCCGGCTCCACCACCCATGCCCTGCTCGCCGCGCTGGCCGGGGCCCACCTCGCCGCCCACCTCGAGCTGGGGCACGAGCTCGAGCCGGTGGTCATGGACCGGGTGGGATGGGAGGTCGCCGTGGGTCTGCTCCTCTCACCCCTCCTGGCGTGGGGGCTCGCCCGCGTCCTCACCCCGCCGCTCGTGCGGCTCGGCACCACGGGCTCCACGGTGAACGTGCAGCACCGCGCCCGGATCGCCCTCGCCGTCTCCGGGGGCGCGACGGCGGTGGGCCACGGCGTGCAGGGCGGGCAGCGCCTGGGGCTGCTCTGGGCCATCTGCCTCATGGGCGCAGGCGTGCCGCCGGGCGCCCCCGCGGCGTCCTGGGTGTTCGGGCTGAGCGCCGCGGTCTTCGCCCTCGCGATGGCCGTGGGGACGCTGGGCGGGGCATGGCGGATCGCCTGGACCCTCACGGAGCGCCTCGTGGCCCTGGACCCGCTGCGCGCGGCCGTGGCGGCCGCCGTGCCCGCGGGCCTGCTCTTCGTGGGCTCCCTCGTCCTCCACCTGCCGCTGTCCTCCACCCACACCCTCACCGCCGGCATCGTCGGCGCCGGGCAGACGCAGACCTACGCGTCCGTGCGCTGGCCCCAGGTGCTGCGCGTGGTCGCGTGGTGGCTGCTCACGCCGCTGGCATGCCTCGGCGCCGCTCTGCTTCTCGGCCTGGCACTCCTCCTGCTGGTCTGAGACCGCACACGGAGACGACGAGACCCCGCCCGGGTGGCCCGGGCGGGGTCTCGACGCAGCGGGAGCGACTCAGCCGAAGCGGCCGGAGACGTAGTCCTCGGTCTGCTGGTTCGAGGGGCTGTTGAAGATGACGTTCGTGTCGTCGTACTCGATCAGCTTGCCGGGCTTGCCGATGCCCTGGATGTTGAAGAACGCGGTCTTGTCCGCCACGCGAGCGGCCTGCTGCATGTTGTGCGTGACGATGATGACCGTGTACTGCTCCTTCATCTCGTTGATGAGGTCCTCCACCGCGAGGGTGGAGATCGGGTCGAGCGCGGAGCAGGGCTCGTCCATGAGGATCACGTCCGGGGACACGGCCACGGAGCGGGCGATGCACAGGCGCTGCTGCTGGCCGCCGGAGAGGCCCGAGCCCGGCTTGTCCAGGCGGTCCTTCACCTCGTTCCAGAGGTTGGCGCCGCGCAGGGACTTCTCCACGATGGCGTCCGAGTCGGCGCGGTTGAGCTTGGTGCCGTTGAGCTTGTAGCCGGCCAGCACGTTGTCGCGGATGGACATCGTGGGGAACGGGTTCGGGCGCTGGAACACCATTCCGATCTGCGAGCGGATGGACACGGGGTCCACGCCGGAGCCGTACACGTTCTCGCCGTCGAGGAGCAGCTCGCCCTCGACGTAGGCGCCGGGGAGCACCTCGTGCATGCGGTTGATGGCGCGCAGGAACGTGGTCTTGCCGCAGCCGGAGGGACCGATGAACGCCGTCACCGTGCGGGGGGCGATGTCGATGTTGACCTCCTCCACCGCCTTGAACTTGCCGTAGTAGACGTCGACGTCTTTGGCCTGGATGCGCTTGGACATGAGAGCTGGTCTTCCTTTACGAGGATCGCTGGGGAGCGGAGGTCTGGGTGGGCCGTTCGGCCGCCCCGGCACGGATGTCCGGGGCGGCCGAGGTTCAGCGGCCCGTCTTGGGGGCGAACGCCTTGGCGATCATGCGCGCGATGAGGTTCAGCGCCATCACGATGATGATCAGGACCAGGGCCGCGGCCCAGGCACGGTCGGTGGACACGTCGTACGCGGTCGGCGACGTCGGCGAGACGAGCTGGCGGTAGATGTACACCGGCAGGGCCGTCATCCAGTTGTCCGTCGGGTTCCAGTTCATGGTGGTCGCGAAGCCGGCCGTCACGAGGATCGGCGCGGTCTCACCCGTGACGCGGGCGATGGCCAGGGTGATGCCCGAGAGGATGCCCGAGATCGCGGTGGGGATGACCACCTTGGAGATGGTGCGCCACTTGCGCACGCCCAGGGCGTAGGAGCCCTCGCGCAGCTCGTTCGGGACGACGCGGAGCATCTCCTCGGTGGAACGGACCACCACGGGGATCATCAGCACAGTGAGGGCGACGGCGGCCGTGAGGCCCATCTTCACCGACTGCAGCGCCTTGGGGCCCTCGCCCATCACCAGCTCGAGGAGCAGGGACATGGCCGCGAAGGCGAAGAGGCCGGCCACGATCGAGGGGATGCCGGTCATCACGTCCACGAAGAAGATGATGGACCGCGAGAGCCAGCCGTCCCGCCCGTACTCCACGAGGTAGATGGACGTCAGGAGGCCGATCGGCACCGCGATCAGGGTCGCAATGAGCGTGATCATCAGCGTTCCGACGAGGGCGTGGGCGAAGCCGCCGGGCAGGCCGCCGAGGGGCTGGCCGTCGTTGAGGTAGGCGGCGTCCGTGGTGCCCGTGACGCCGTCCATGTCGTTCCACAGCACCTGCGGGTTGCCGAACAGCGTCGGCGCGCCGTCCGAGATCACCGACCAGATGACGGAGACCAGCGGAACGAGGGCGATGAGGAACGCCGCCCACACGAGGTTGCGCCACAGGCCGTCCGTGGCCTTGCGGCGGTTCTCCAGCAGACGCGTCACGATGTACATGCCCACCACGTACGAGATGAGGGTCATCACGGCGAGGCGGGCGACCCGGAACTCCTCGCCCTTGATGAAGAGCTCGAGGCCCAGGGCCACGAGAAGGGCGGCTGCGGCCACCACTGCCCACACCCAGCGGGGCATCTGCCCGGCGGTGAGGGAGTTCTGCGTGTGCTTCGACGACGGGATGTTCTCCCGCGTCGGCGAGTCGTTGAGTGCGGTGCTCATCAGTTGGCTCCCGAGAATTCCTTGTGCTTGTTCACGATCCACCGGGCGACCATGTTGACCACCAGCGTGATGATGAACAGCATGAGGCCGGCGGCGATCAGTTCGTTCAGTCGGATGCCGTAGGCCTCCGGGAAGTTCAGGGCGATCTCCGAGGGGATCGTCTTGTTGCGACCCTCCTCGATCAGGGACGAGCTGAACTTGCCGGGCGAGAGCACCATGGTCACGGCCATGGTCTCACCCAGCGCGCGGCCGAGGCCGAGCATGATGGAGGAGATGATGCCGGCGCGGGCGAACGGGAAGACGGTCATCTTGATCATCTCCCAGCGCGTGGCGCCGAGCCCGAGCGCCGCCTCCTCGTGGAGCTTCGGCGTCTGGGTGAAGATCTCGCGGCACAGGGCCGTGATGATGGGGAGCACCATGACGGCCAGGACCACGCCCGAGGTCATGATGACGCGGCCCGTGCCGGTCACCGGACCGCCGAAGAAGGGCAGCCAGCCCAGGTACTGGTTCAGCCACGTGTAGATCGGCACCATGAGCGGGGCGAGCGTGAGCCAGCCCCAGATGCCGTAGATCACGGAGGGGATGGCGGCCAGGAGGTCGATGACGTAGGCCACCGGCTGGGCGATCCTCGGCGGGGCGTAGTGGGAGATGAAGAGGGCGACGCCCACGGCGACCGGCGTGGCCAGGATCAGCGCGACGATCGCCGCCATGAGGGTGCCGGCCATGAGCGGCCCGACGTACCCGAAGAAGGAGTCGGCCGACTTGAGCTCTTCGCCGTAGGCCTCAGGGAAGAGCGCCGGGAGGGACTCCGTCACCAGGAAGATCGCCACGAAGGCCAGGATGAGCAGGATCAGGATGCCTGCGGCCAGGGAGAGGCCGGAGAAGACCTTGTCCCCGGCGGCGCCGCCCCGGGCGGATTTCTTGACGGAGGTGCTGGGCGCAGCCTCGGTTGCGGATGTTGACACGATGCCTTCCCTCAGGACTGGGGTGATGGTGGCCGGGTTCACCGCCCGGCCGGGATGCCGTCATGGGCTCACACACCGGCCGCCGACCCCCGTGGGAGCCAGCGGCCGGTGTGCGGATGACTGCTCACGCGTCAGTGGACGGTGATCAGCCCGCCACAGTGATGGCGTCGATGCGCTCCTTGGCGGAGGTCGCCATCTCGGCGTCGATCGGGGCGGAGCCGGCGGCGTCCTGGGCGGCCTTCTGGCCGTCCTCGGAGATCACGTACGAGGCGAAGGACTTCACCTGGTCGACGGTGTCCTGATCGGGGTACTGGTTGCAGTAGATGTGGTAGGAGACCAGCACGATCGGGTAGGTGTTCTCGCCGGTCTTGGTCCGGTCCAGCTTGACGGAGCCGTCCTCGTTCTGCTCGGACTCGGCCACGATCTTGGCGGCGGCCTCCGGGGAGAGCTCGGAGAACGCGCCGTCCGCGCCGATCTTGGCGGTCTTCAGCGAGCCGACGCCGGAGGCATCGGTGTAGGTGATCGCGCCGTCGGTCTGAGCGGCCTGGGAGACGACGCCCTTGGTGCCCTGAGCGGACTCGGCGGTGATCTCGGAGGGCCACTTCTTGTCGGCCTCCCAGGTCCAGGACTCGGGAGCGGCCTCGGCGAGGTAGTCGGTGAAGTTCTCGGTGGTGCCGGACTCGTCCGAGCGGTGCACCACGGTGATCGCGGTGTCGGGCAGCTCGGCACCCTCGTTGAGGGCGGCGATGGCGGGGTCGTTCCAGGTGGTGATCTCCTTGGAGAAGATCTTGGCGACCGTGTCGGCGTCCAGGTTCAGCTCGTCGATGCCCTCGACGTTGTAGGCCACGGCGACCGGGGAGACGTAGGCCGGGACGTGGAAGGCGCCCTTGTCGCCGCAGACCTCCTTGGCCTGCTCCTTCTCGTCGTCCTTGAGGGCGGCGTCGGAGCCGGCGAAGGTGGAGGAGCCGGCCAGGAAGGCCTCGCGACCCGCGCCGGAGCCCTCCGGGGAGTACTGGACCTGAAGGTCCGGGGAGACGGTCTTGACGCCATCAGTCCAGGAGGTCATGGCGGCCTCCTGCGAGGAGGCGCCGGAGCCGATCAGGGTGCCAGAGGCGGTGGGGACGTCGATGGCGGCCGGGGCGGCAGCGGCCGAGGAGGACTCGGAGGCGGAGCCGGAGGCCGACGTCGAGGCGGAGGCCGACGCAGAGGTGGAGGCGGCAGCCGAGGTGGTCGCGGCGGCGGAGGTGGCCGAGCCGGCGGCGGAGGTGGCGGAGGACGCGGCGCTGTCGCCGCCGTTGCCACAGGCGGTCAGGGCCAGGGCGGCCACGGAGAGGACGGCGGCGGAGCGGCCGATGCGGAGAGCCTTCATGGAAGTGCCTCTTTCATTCTGGATGACGATGCCGGCAGGAGCCGGAGTTCCGGGACCTGCACCGTCGCTGACGTTAGGGGCCCGAAGTGAATCCACAGCCCGCCGGAGGTGAACACGGGGTGAACGCGTGCGTCCGAGCGCGCCCAGGGGCGTGTCGTCGGTCACTCCGCGACCCGCGCGGCCCCCCTGCGGGTCGCGCGGCATAGGGTGTGCGGCATGACGGAGCGCTTCGCCACCGCGACGGGGACCCTGCCCGCCGTGCCTCCGGCGACCCGGCGGGGACGGGTCGGGGTGTTCGTGCGCCGCCGCGCCCGGTCGGGCTGGGCCCGCGTGCGCTCCTCGGCCTCGCACGCCGCTCTCATCGCGCTGTGCGCCGTGGGCGCGTACGCGTTCGCCGAGACCGTGCTCGGCCATGACCAGCCCCTCTTCGCCTCCACCGCCCTGCTCATCGCGCTCGGCTTCAACCGCGAGCCGAAGGTGCGGAAGGTGGCCGAGGTGGCGGTCGGCTGCACGCTGGGCATCCTCATCGGGGACCTCCTCATGCTCGGGCTGGGCCGCGGCCTGTGGCAGGCCGCCGTCGTGGTGTTCGTCTCCGTGATGGTGGCCCGCTTCCTCGACTCGGGCTCCACCTTCACCATGCAGATGTCCCTGCAGTCCGTCCTGGTGGTGCTCCTGCCCATCGGCGAGGGCGGCCCCTTCGCCCGCAGCGGGGACGCACTCGTGGGCGGCGCGCTGGCGCTCGTGGTCACGTTCCTCTCCCCGCAGGACGCGCGCCGCGGCACCGTGCATCAGCTCCAGGGGCTCTTCGACGCCGTGGCCACGGTGCTGCGCGACCTCTCGAGGAGCCTGCGGGAGGAGGACTCCCGGGCGGCGTGGATGGCGCTCGTGGCATGCCGCGGCACGCACTCCACCCTGGAGGAGGTCCGCAAGGAGCTGAAGGTGGCCGAGGAGCAGGCCACCTTCAATCCCCTGCAGCGCTCCTCCCGCTCGTTCGTGGAGGACGTCTCCAACGCCGCGGACCGCTCCGACCTCGCGGTGCGCTCCCTGCGGATCGTCGCGCGGCGCGTGGTGACCGCGCTGGACTCGGGCTCGTTCGACGACGAGCACCGCGAGCGGCTGGCGGCGTGGTTCGACGAGGCGGCGGACGCCGTCGACGTGCTGCACCGCTCCCTCGTGGAGCCGCAGGAAGAGGGCCGCCATCGCTCTCTCTCGGGCGCCCGGGACGCGCTCGGTGCCGCGGCCGCCCGCCTCGACCCGGCGCAGCTCGGCGGGGGCTCGATCCACGGCGAGGCCCTCGTGATGTTGCTGCGCCCGATGATGGTGGACCTCATCGAGGCCACGGGGGCGTCGCACCAGGCGGCCGTGGGGTACCTGCCCCGGGTCTGAGCGCCGGCGGGGCCAAGCGCGTCCGGGGGCCGTCCTAGAGTGATCGGCATGGCCACGAAGACCCCCGCCAAGCGCGCCCCCGGATACCGCTGCACCGAGTGCGGCTGGACCAGCGTGACGTGGGTGGGCCGCTGCGGGGAGTGCCAGGCGTGGGGCACGGTCGAGGAGGCCGGGGGCGCCTCGACGACGGGCCGCACCCGCGCGTCCACGGTCGCCTCTCCCGCCCCGCGGATCGCAGAGGTGGACGCCTCCGCGGCGTCGTTCCGCTCCACCGGGGTGCGCGAACTGGACCGCGTGCTCGGCGGCGGGCTCGTGCCGGGTGCGGTGATCCTCCTGGCCGGCGAGCCGGGGATCGGCAAGTCCACGCTCCTGCTGGACGTGGCGGCGCAGACGGCCCGGGGTGCGGACGCGGGCGGCGAGGGGGGCGGTGCGGCCGAGCCCCGCACCGTGCTGTACCTGACGGGCGAGGAGTCCGCGGCGCAGGTGCGCATGCGGGGAGACCGGATCGGGGCCCTCGCCGAGACCCTGCACCTCGCCGCGGAGACCGACCTCGGGCGCGCGCTCGGGCAGATCGAGCGGATCAGGCCCTCCCTCGTGATCGTGGACTCGGTGCAGACCCTGCAGTCCGCGGAGGTGGACGGCGTGGCCGGCGGCGTCACCCAGGTGCGGGAGGTGGCCGCGAGCCTCATCCGCACGGCCAAGGAGGAGGGCATCACCACCATCCTCGTGGGGCATGTGACCAAGGACGGCACGATCGCCGGGCCCCGCCTCCTGGAGCACCTCGTGGACGTGGTGTGCCAGTTCGAGGGGGACCGCCACTCGCGGCTGCGGCTGGTGCGCGCCGTGAAGAACCGCTTCGGCCCCACGGACGAGGTGGGCTGCTTCGACCTGCGCGAGGACGGGATCGAGTCCCTCGACGACCCCTCGGGCCTCTTCCTCTCGGGCGTCTCTGACCCCGTGGAGGGCACGTGCGTCACAGTCACCCTCGAGGGGAGGCGCCCGCTCGTGGCCGAGGTGCAGTCCCTCCTCACCCCCTCGGCCGGCGGGAGCCCCCGGCGCACCGTGTCCGGCGTGGACGCCGCACGCGTGAACATGCTCCTGGCCGTGCTGCAGCGCCGGGCCCGCTTCGCCCTCGCCCAGGACGACTGCTACGTGGCGACCGTGGGCGGCGTGCGCCTCTCCGAGCCGGCCTCGGACCTCGCGGTGGCCGTGGCCGTGGCCTCGGCCAAGCTGGGAGCACCCGTGCCCCAGGGGATGATCGCCGTCGGCGAGCTCGGCCTCGCCGGCGAGGTCCGTCCCGTGCCCGGCGTGGGCCGGCGCGTGCGCGAGGCCGCCCGCCTCGGCTTCACGCGCGCGCTCGTGCCCCGCTCACCCGAGCCGCTCGGGGAGATCCCCGCCGGGTTCACGGTGGCCGAGGTCAGCTCCCTCAGCGAGGCCCTCGGCACCATCCCCTCGTGGACGGGCGGGGCCCCCGCGCGGCAGGACTGAGCCGGACCGCGCGGCTCGGGTCTCAGCGCGACGGCGTGGCGGTCGCCGAGGACGTGGCTCCCGCCGAGGACGCGGCCGGGCGCCCCGAGGCCGGCGGCGAAGGAGGACGCGTGGTCGGCGTCGGGAGCGCCGAGGTCGTGGGCGAGCTCGCCGGAGCCCGGCCGGACGGGGAGGAGACCGTGCCGGAGGGTGCCGCGGACGGCGCCGGGAGCGGAGTGCTCGAGTCCGACGGGGAGGGCGAGGCCGAGGCGGAGGTGCTTGGCCGCACCTGGAACGAGACCGGTCGGGACGTCAGGTCGCCCAGCGCCACCGTGAGGAAGTGCTCCCCCGGGGCGGGGTCCGCGCCGGGCGTCCCGCAGGCCGACGGCGAGCGCCGCACGTCCCAGCGGTACACCGCCGACTGCTCCTCGTGGGGGTCGAGCAGCATGTCCTGATGCGTCGGCTCCTGCTGGCACACGCGCGTGCTGAAGACGTCCGCTCCTGCGGCGTCGCGCACCGTGAACTCCTGCTGGGCCGTGCCCACGTCCAGCTTGCAGGGCGTGGAGGAGAGGTTGGTGATGCCCAGGCGCAGCTGCGCCTCGTCGCCGGGGTGGTAGCGCCCCTCGTCCACCGCCGCCGCGAGCCGCAGGTCCGAGGGCTCGCAGGCGGTGGCGCTCGCGAGGGCCGGATCGGGCGTGGGGGACGCGCTCGCAGCGTCGGACGGCGGTGCCGAGCTCGCCTCCGTGGGCGAGGCGGCGGCGGAGCTGGACTCGGCCGGCGCGGACGACGACGGCGCCGGGCTCTGCGACGAGGATGCGGCGTCCGACGCGGCGGGCTCGCCGCCTCCCTCCCCGGAGCCGCGTCCGATCAGCGCGCCCACGGCCACCGCCGCCATCAGGAGGGTGAGCAGCAGGGCCGCCCCCACCACGAGGCGCCGGCGGCGGTACACGGCGGCGGACGGCTTCGGTCGCGGGGCGTCGGAGGGGTGGGAGGGCATGCGTTCCAGGGTAGGCCGCGGCGCCGTCCTAGAGTGGACGCCATGCCCAGCCACACCCCGCAGACCGCGCCGGTCGCCGACCCGGCAGGGCTCCATGCGGCCGTGCTGGACTGGTTCGCGCAGCATGCCCGGGACCTGCCGTGGCGGGACCCGGACTGCCCGCCGTGGGGCGTGCTCGTCTCCGAGATCATGCTCCAGCAGACACCCGTGGTGCGCGTGCTCCCGCGGTGGCGGGCGTGGATGGAGCGCTGGCCCACGCCGGCAGACCTCGCCGCCGCCCCCACCGCGGACGTGCTCACCGCGTGGGACCGGCTCGGCTACCCGCGGCGGGCGCTGCGGCTGCAGGAGGCGGCGCGCGCCGTCGTCGAGCGCCACGGCGGCGGCGTGCCCGCGGACCCCGTCGCGCTCCGGGCCCTGCCCGGTGTGGGCGAGTACACGGCCGCGGCGGTCTCCAGCTTCGCGTTCGGCATCCCGGAGACCGTGGTGGACACCAACGTGCGGCGGGTGTTCGCCCGCGCGGTGGGCGGCACCGCCCTGCCGCCGAAGGCCCTGACCCGCGCCGAGATGCGCCTGGCAGGCGCCCTCATGCCCGCCGATCCCGACGACGCGAACCGGTGGAACGCCGCCGTCATGGAGCTGGGCGCCCTCGTGTGCACGGCCCGCTCGCCCGCATGTGAGCGCTGCCCGCTGCTGGAGCGGTGCGCGTGGGTGGCCGCCGGCTCGCCCGCGCCGCAGATCGCGCCGAAGGGGCAGGCGTGGGCGGGCACGGACCGCCAGGTGCGGGGCGCCGTGATGGCCGCCCTGCGCGCCGACGGGCGGCTCCCCCCGGACGCGGTGCGCGAGCGGGCCGCCGCCGTCGGACGCCTGGGCGCACACGCCCCCACGGACGAGCAGTGGGAGCGGTGCGTCGCCGGGCTCGTGCGGGACGGGCTCGCCGTGGCGGACGACGACGGCGCCCTCCGGTTCCCCTAGGGCGCCCGCCCGGGCCGAGACCCCTCAGAGCGCGCGGATCATGCGCGTGTTGCCGAGCGTGTTCGGCTTCACGCGGGCCAGGTCGAGGAACTCGGCCACGCCCTCGTCCGTGGAGCGCAGCAGCTCGGCGTACACCTCGGGGTCCACCGCGCTCTGGTCAGCCATGACCTCGAAGCCGTGCCGGCGGAAGAACTCCACCTCGAAGGTGAGGCAGAAGACCCGGGACACGCCGATCCCCCGCGCCCGCTCGAGGAGGGCGCCGAGCAGGCGGTGGCCCACGCCCGCGCCGCGGAAGCCGTCCGCGACCGCGAGGGTGCGCACCTCGGCCAGGTCCTGCCACATCACGTGCAGGGCCCCGAACCCGGCGAGGGCTCCCGCCTCGTCCTCGACCACCAGGAACTCCTGGATGGCCTCGTAGTACGCCACCGCCTCCTTCTGCAGGAGGACGCGCTCCTCGGCGAGGGGCTGCACCAGGGCCTGGATGGCGGGCACGTCCTGCGTGCGCGCGGGGCGCAGGGTCAGCTGGGGGTCGGCGGGCATGGGGTCCAGTCTAGGACGCACGTCGGCCCCCGCCCGGGAGTCCCGGGTGGAGGCCGACGCGGAGCGGAGGAGCTCAGGCGGGGGTGCCGCCGGACTGCTCCTCGGAGTCGTTCAGGAACTTCTCCTGGGCGCCGTCGACGCCCTTGTTCACCAGGCCCGCGTGCTCGCCGAGCTTGTCGGCGTGCTGCTCCTGGGCGCCGTCCACGGCGCTGTTGACCTTGTCGGAGTGCTGGTTGGCGAGGTCGCCGATCTTGTTCATGTCCATGGTGTTCTCCTTCGGGATGAGCCCGACGGGCGAGTGCCCGTCAGTGATCTGTCGTGGCCGAGTCAGAGGTCGCCGTCGGTCTGCACGGTGGCGGCGCTCTGGCTCAGCACCTGCTCCTGCACGGCGTCGATCGTCGAATCGGTGTCGGAGTGCGGCGCGGACAGGCTGACCGCCGGATCGCGTCAGCGACCGTCGGTCAGGCCGTCCTTGATGCCCTGGGCGGCACCCTTGAGCTTGTCGCCCGCATCCTGCACGGCACCCTTGGCGTCGGCGGCGGTGGACTGCGTGGTGCCCTCGGCGCGCATCTCGTCGTCACCGGAGACCTTGCCGAGGCCCTCCTTGGCCTTGCCCGCCACCTTGTCCATCGAGTTCTGGATGTCAGCCATGTGTCTGCTCCTCCTGGTCATCCTGCCGGCCGGCCGCCTCATGCGACGCGCCCTGTGATCAGCCAGTCAACGGGGTGGCACAGAACGGGTCAAGAGGTCCCGACCGACTCTCCGGAAGCCCACAGGAAGGACCGCCGCGGTCCGAGGCGGCGCCGGCGGCCCCGTCCGAGCCCCCGCACGCCGACGGCCGCCCCCGCGCGTGCGAGGGCGGCCGTCGTCGTGGCGCCCGCGGACGGCGCCGGAGGACCGGGTCAGTCCGTGCCGGTGGAGCCGAGGCCGGCCTCGAGCGCGGCCAGCTCCTCGCCGTCGAGCGCGGCGCGGCCGCCGGTGAACTCGAAGGTCAGCTCGGCGGACTCCCCCTCGCCGGTCACCCCCACGTGGATCGTGGAGCCGGCCGGGATCTCGCCGAAGAGGATCTTCTCCGAGAGCTGGTCCTCCACCATCTGCTGGATGGTGCGGCGCAGCGGGCGGGCACCCATGGCCGGGTCGTAGCCTCGCTCGGCGAGCAGGTCCTTCGCCGCCTGGGAGAGCTCCACGGTGAGGCCCTTCTCGTCCAGGCGCTTCTGCAGCCGGGCCACGAAGAGGTCCACGATCTGGACGATCTCCTCCTTCTTCAGCTGCGGGAAGACGATGACGTCGTCCACCCGGTTGAGGAACTCGGGGCGGAAGTGCTGGCGCAGCTCCTCGCGGACCTTGCCCTTCATCCGCTCGTACCCGGTGGAGGTGTCCGCGCTGGACTGGAAGCCCGTCATGACGCCCTTGGAGATGTCCCGGGTGCCCAGGTTGGTGGTCATGATGATCACGGTGTTCTTGAAGTCCACCACGCGGCCCTGCGAGTCGGTCAGGCGGCCGTCCTCGAGGATCTGCAGCAGCGAGTTGAAGAGGTCCGCGTGGGCCTTCTCCACCTCGTCGAACAGCACCACGGAGAACGGACGGCGCCGCACCTTCTCGGTCAGCTGGCCGCCCTCCTCGTAGCCCACGTAGCCGGGAGGGGCGCCGAAGAGGCGCGAGACGGTGTGCTTCTCCTGGAACTCGGACATGTCCAGGGTGATGAGCGCGTCCTCGTCCCCGAAGAGGAACTCGGCGAGGGACTTGGCCAGCTCCGTCTTGCCCACGCCCGTGGGGCCGGCGAAGATGAACGACCCCGAGGGGCGGTTCGGGTCCTTCAGGCCGGCGCGGGTGCGGCGGATCGCGCGGGACAGGGACTTGATGGCCTCGTCCTGGCCGATGACGCGCTGGTGGAGCTCGGCCTCCATGTTCTTGAGGCGGTCGGTCTCCTCCTCGGTCAGCTTGAACACGGGGATGCCGGTGGACTTGGAGAGCACCTCGGCGATGAGGTCCTCGTCCACCGTGGCGACGTCGGCGTCGGCGCCGGTGCGCCACGCCTCCTCCTTCTGCCTCCGCTCGTCCTCGAGCTGCTGCTCCTGGTCCCGCAGGCGGGCCGCGCCCTCGAAGTCCTGGCCGTCGATGGCGGCCTCCTTCTGGGTGCGCACCTCCGCGATCCGGGACTCGTAGGCCTTGATCTCCGGCGGCACGGTCATGCGGCGGATGCGCAGGCGCGCGCCGGCCTCGTCGATCAGGTCGATCGCCTTGTCCGGCAGATGGCGGTCCGAGACGTAGCGGTCCGCGAGGGTGGCGGCGGCCGAGAGCGCGCCGTCGGTGATCGAGACCTTGTGGTGCGCCTCGTAGCGGTCCCGCAGTCCGCGCAGGATCTCGGTGGCGTCCGCGACGGACGGCTCGGGGACCTGGATGGGCTGGAAGCGGCGCTCGAGCGCGGCGTCCTTCTCGATGTGCTTGCGGTACTCGTCCAGCGTGGTGGCGCCGATGGTCTGCAGCTCGCCGCGGGCCAGCATCGGCTTGAGGATGCTGGCGGCGTCGATCGCGCCCTCCGCGGCGCCCGCGCCGACGAGGGTGTGGATCTCGTCGATGAACAGGATGATGTCGCCGCGGGTGCGGATCTCCTTGAGCACCTTCTTGAGGCGCTCCTCGAAGTCGCCGCGGTAGCGCGAGCCCGCCACGAGGGAGCCGAGGTCCAGCGAGTAGAGCTGCTTGTCCTTGAGGGTCTCCGGGACGTCGCCGCGCTCGATCGCCTGGGCCAGGCCCTCGACGACGGCGGTCTTGCCGACGCCGGGCTCGCCGATCAGCACCGGGTTGTTCTTGGTGCGGCGGGAGAGCACCTGCATGACCCGCTCCATCTCGCCGGCGCGGCCGATCACCGGGTCCAGCTTGCCGTCGTGCGCGGCGGCGGTGAGGTTGCGGCCGAACTGGTCCAGCACGACGGAGCCGGCGTTCTGGCCGGCGTCGCTGCCCGCGCCCACGCCGGCGCCCGCGGTCTCCTTGCCGCCCTGGGCGCCGCCCTGGTAGCCGGAGAGGAGCTGGATGACGGTCTGGCGCACGCGGTTGAGGTCCGCGCCGAGCTTCACGAGGACCTGGGCGGCGACGCCCTCGCCCTCGCGGATCAGGCCGAGCAGGATGTGCTCCGTGCCGATGTAGTTGTGGCCCAGCTGCAGGGCCTCGCGCAGCGACAGCTCGAGCACCTTCTTGGCGCGCGGGGTGAAGGGGATGTGGCCGGGCGGGTTCTGCTGCCCCTGGCCGATGTCCTCCTGGACCTTCTCGCGGACGGCGCCCAGGGAGATGTCCATGGACTCCAGCGCCTTGGCGGCGACGCCCTCACCCTCGTGGATGAGCCCGAGCAGGATGTGCTCGGTGCCGATGTAGCTGTGGTTCAGCATGCGCGCCTCTTCCTGGGCGAGCACCACGACGCGCCGGGCGCGGTCGGTGAATCTCTCGAACATGGGGCACACTCCTCGTCTGGTCGAGCACGACACTACGCACCGCGGGAACGCCGACGGGCGGCTGTTCGCCCCTGGGAGAAGCGAGACGGCCGCCCGTCGTCGTCGGGTCCGGCGCCGCGTGCGCGGGGGCCGGGTCGCGGTTCACCGCGGGATGCGGATCACTTGCGCTTCGAGTTGCGGTAGGCCTCCACGACGTCGCGGTGGAGGCGACCGCGGCTGGAGACCTCGTAGCCGTTGTCCGCAGCCCACTTGCGGATCTCCGCGGCCTCGACCTTGGGCGACGGCGGGGCCACCGCCCGGCCCTTCTTCATGTAGGGCTTCAGGAAGTCGCGCAGCTCGCGAGCGTGCTCCTCCGAGAGGTCCACCTCGTAGTTGCGCCCGTCCAGGGCGAAGTTCACGGTCTCCACTGCGGCCGAACCATCGAGATCATCCACGAGAACTACTTCTACCTTCTGTGCCATTGCCGATTCCCACTTCCTGATCGCTTGCTCTCGTGCATCCGACACCGGATTCAGCCATCCGCCGGGATGTTCCGCCGACGATGGGGACACGCCTCCGGGCACGCGAGATGGCAATAACAATAGCCCAAGCCGACGGGTCGGCCTCGCCCATTGTCCGGATTCATGGCGGACGCCCAGGGAGTGGGATTCTCGGGCAGGAAATGTCGATGCGCGGTGGTGGGAGCCACGGCAGGCGCCGCGCTCAGCGCGGCGGGTCGCACCGCCGGCGGGCGGCCCACTCGGCGGCCTCCTGCTCCTCGCGCGCCGCACGGGCATCACGTCCGGCCACGCGCCGGGCCATGGTCTCGCGCTCCGCGGAGTCGGCCCGCAGGAGCGAGCGCATGACGAGCCAGAAGATCAGCGCGAGCCCCACCGACGGGGCGAGGACCGAGAAATACTCCCAGAAGACCTCCACGGGTCAGGCCTCCGGCTTCAGCAGCGGGAAGAGGATGGTCTCCCGGATTCCCGCGTCCGTGAAGAGCATCACCAGGCGGTCGATTCCCAGACCGATTCCGCCCATCGGCGGAGCGCCGTATTCGAGGGCCCGGAGGAAGTCCTCGTCCAGCTGCATGGCCTCGTCGTCGCCGGCGGCGGCCTTGAGGGACTGCGCGGTGAGGCGCTCCCGCTGGACCACGGGGTCGATCAGCTCGGAGAACGCGGTGCCGCGCTCCATGCCGCCGATGATCAGGTCCCACGCCTCGATCACACGGTCGTCGTCCCGGTGGGGCCGGGCCAGCGGCTGGGCTGCCGGCGGATAGTCGTACACGAACGTGGGGTTCATCAGGGTGGGCTCCACGATCTCGCCGAAGAGCTCGATCACCAGCTTCTGGGCGTCCCACTTCGGGTCCACCTTGACCGCGTGCTCCGCGGCGATCGCGCGCAGGGTCTCGGCGTCGGTCTCCGGGGTGACCTCCCGGCCCACGGCCTCGGACAGGCCCGGGTACACGGAGACCCACGCCCACTCGCCGTCGAGGTCGATGACGCCCTTGGCGGTCTCGAGGCGCCGGCCGGCGCCCACGGCGTCCGCGGCGTTGAGGATGATCTCCTGCATGCGCTCGGCCATCACGTGCATGTCCGCCCACGCCTCATAGGACTCGAGGGTGGTGAACTCAGGGGAGTGCGTGGAGTCCACGCCCTCGTTGCGGAACACCCGGCCGATCTCGTAGACGCGCTCGATCCCGCCGACCACGGCGCGCTTGAGGTAGAGCTCGGTGGCGATGCGCAGCGTCATCGGCTGGTCGAACGCGTTGAGGTGCGTCTCGAACGGGCGGGCCTGGGCGCCGCCGTGGACGAGCTGGAGCATGGGGGTCTCCACCTCCACGTAGCCGTGGCCCTCGAGCGTGCGGCGCACGGCGGCCGTGACCTTGGCGCGCCGGTAGACCATCTCGCGGGCCTCGTCGCGCACGATCAGGTCCGCGTAGCGCTGGCGCACGCGGGTCTCCTCGTTGAGGTCGGCGTGCAGCACGGGCAGCGGACGCAGCGCCTTCGAGGCCATCTCCCATGCGGTGGCCTGGATGGACAGCTCGCCGCGGCGCGAGACGATCACGCGCCCGGTGACGGAGAGGAAGTCGCCGAGGTCCACGGCCTTCTTCCACTCGGCCAGGGACTCCTCGCCCACCTCGGCCAGGGACACCATGACCTGCAGGCGCACGGCCGCGCCGGCCTCCCCGGTCTCCTGCAGCGTGGCGAAGCACAGCTTGCCCGTGTTGCGCAGGAACACCACGCGGCCGGTGACGGAGACCTCGGGTCCCTCCTCCCACCCGGCCTCGTGCTTGCCGTCGAACTCGGCCCGGACGGCGGCGAGGGAGTGCGTGCGAGGCACCTGGACCGGGTAGGCCTCGCGGCCCGCGGCCAGCAGCTGCTCGCGCTTGGCGGCGCGGACGGCCTGCTGGTCGTGGTGGTCGACGGCGGCGGGCTGCGAGGGCGTGGAGTTCTGGGAGGTCACAGTCGTCCAGTCTACTGTCGCTCAGCGGCGCGCCTCCGGGTTCACGAGCGCCGGGATCTCACCGCCCGTGGCCATGCCGATGGCGTTGCGCGCGGTCAGCTCCGCCATCGCGGCGCGCGTGCCCCGCGTGGCGGACCCCAGGTGGGGCAGGAGCATGACGTTGCTCAGGTCCGCGAGGCCCTCGGCCATGGCCGGCTCCTCCTCGTACACGTCGAACCCGGCGCCGAAGAGCCGGCCCTCGCGCAGGGCCGCCACGAGCGCCGCCTCGTCCACCGCGGGGCCGCGGGCGGTGTTGATCAGCACCGCGTCGTCCTTCATCCGCCGCAGCACGTCCGCGTCCACGAGGTGCCGGGTGTCCTCGGTCAGGGGGACGTGCAGGGAGAGGTAGTCGGAGCGCTCCACGAGCTCCTCCCAGCGGACCTGCTCCACCTTCCCGGCGAACTCCCCGAGCTCGGCGAAGGAGACCTCGCGATGGGCCGGGGGGCGCGGCGCGAAGAGCACGTCCATGCCGAGGGCCAGGCCGCGGCGCGCGACGGCGCGGCCGATCCGGCCGAAGCCGGCCAGGCCGAGGGTCGCTCCGGCCACGTCCTTGCCCACGAGCAGGTCGGCACGCCAGCCCTCGAACCGGCCGCCGCGCATCATGGCCTCACCCTCCACGGCGCGGCGGGCCACGCCCAGGAGCAGGAGCAGGGCGATGTCCGCCGTCGCCTCGGTGAGCACATCCGGGGTGTTCCCGACGGCGATCCCCGCCTCGGTGGCGGCGGCGACGTCGATGTTGTTGTGCCCGACGGCGTAGTTGGCGATGCCCTTGACCTTCGCGTCGGCGAGCACCTCCGCCGTGAACTTCTGGTCGAGCGCGGCCACGACCACGTCGTAGTCCCCGGAGGCGCACAGCCGGGCGAGGGCCTCGTCCCCGCCGACGTCGGCGCCGTCCACCACCTCGCCGGCGTCGCGGAGCATGCCCAGTCCGGGCTCGGGCAGGGCGGTCATCATCAGGAAGCGGGGGCTCATGGGGTGCTCACTCTCGACTCGGGGGACGTGACCAGGCTAACCGCGCGAGGAGGCCCGCGCCCGGCGCCCGGCCTCTATACTTGACACAAGTCAATCATTGTCATCGGTCAACCATCGAAGGATCCCATGACCTCCACCTCCGTCTCGTCCCCCGAGGCCGCGCCGACCACGGGCGGCCCCTCCCTGGGCCAGGCCGCGGCCGACGCCGCCCAGCACCGCGTCGTCCTGCGGGCCCTCACCGGCCTGCTCCTCGGCATGTTCGTCTCCATGATCGCCAACACGGTGGTCTCCACGTCGATGCCGGTGATCATCAGCGACATCGGCGGCGGCCAGAACGCCTACACGTGGGTGATCACCTCGGCCCTGCTGGCCACCGCGATCGCCACCCCCATCTGGGGCAAGCTCGCCGACCTCGTGAACCGCAAGGTCCTCTTCCAGCTCGCCCTCGTCATCTTCGTCGCCGCCTCCGCGGCGGCGGGCTTCACCACCGACCCCGCGTTCCTGATCGCCTGCCGCGTGGTCCAGGGCCTGGGCGGCGGCGGCCTGGCCGCGCTCAGCCAGGTCATCATGGCGGACATCATCAGCCCGCGTGAGCGCGGCAAGTACATGGGCCTGTTCGGCGCGGTGATGGCCGTGGCCACCGTCGGCGGCCCGCTCGCCGGCGGCCTCATCACCGACGCGTGGGGCTGGCGCTGGAACTTCTTCGTGGCCGTGCCCTTCGCCGTCCTCGCGCTCGTCATGGTCCAGCGCACCCTGCACCTGCCGCCCCGCGAGCGGCGCACGGTCTCGATGGACTACCTGGGCATCGTGTTCCTCTCCGTCGCCACCGCGCTGCTGCTGATCTGGGTCACCAACGCGGGCCACCAGTTCGAATGGGCGAGCGCCACCACCGCGTGGATGCTGGCCGGCGCCGCCGTCGCCACGGCCTTGTTCGTGGCGACAGAGCTGAAGGTGTCCGAGCCGCTCATCCCGCTCACGCTCTTCCGCGACCGCACCTTCACCCTCGCGACGGTCGCCTCGATCGCCACGGGCCTCGCCATGTTCGGGGCCTCGGTCTACCTGGCGCAGTACATGCAGCTGGCCCGCGGCGCCACCCCCACGCAGGCCGGCCTCATGACGATCCCCATGATCGCGGGCCTGCTGGTCTCCTCGACCGTCATCGGCGGCCTCATCACCCGCACCGGCGTGTGGAAGCGCTGGCTCATCGTCGGCGCGGTCCTGCTCATCGCCGGCACCGCGCTGCTGGGCACGCTCCACTACGACACCCCGTTCTGGCTGGTGTCGGTCTACATGTTCCTGCTCGGCGCCGGCGTCGGCATGACGATGCAGAACCTGGTGCTCGTCGTGCAGAACACCACCGACCCCCGCCAGATGGGCGTCGCCAGCTCCGGCGTCACCTTCTTCCGCTCCCTGGGCGGCAGCATCGGCGTCGCCGTCATGGGCGCCGTGGTGGCCAACGTGGTGCCCACGCAGCTCGACGAGCGCCGCGCGGACATCGGCGCGGCCCTGCAGGGCCTCGGTCCGGCGGGCGCCGAGTGGGCCCAGCGCCTGCAGTCCGGCGGCCTGCCGCGCGTTGCGGAGATGCCGGACGCGCTGCGCGTCATCGTCGAGGACGTCTACGCCACCGGCATCTCCCAGGCCTTCCTCGTGGGCGTGCCGCTCGCGGTGGTGGCGCTGGCCGCGATCCTGTTCCTCCCCGACATCCCGCTGGGCCGCATGACGACGACGGAGCGCCTCGACGCCTCCCGCGCCGACCTGGCCACCGTCAGCACCGCCACGGGCATGCAGGATCTCCCCGCCACCGGCGGCATCCCCGTGGTGCCCGCGGCGCCCGCCACGACGCCGTCCGCCGCGGCCCCGGAGCGGGGCGTCACCGCTGCGGCACCGACCGCACGTCGACACGCGGCGAGGAGCTCCCGGCGCCCCGCCGCCTCCGCGCGCCGGGTGTGGCAGACGGCCGGCGGCGCGATCGCCGCGGCGGTCCTGACCGGCCTCGGCATGGTCGCGGCCCGGCGGGTCCGCCGTGGCTGAGCCCCACGCGCCCGCCGTCCAGGGGCCCGAGGGCTTCGAGGACGCCGTCCAGGAGCTGGAGGGGGCGTTCACCCACCTCGTCCGGCAGCACCGCAGGATCCTGGCCCGACAGGCCGAGGCCCTCAGCCCCGGCATGTCGCCGGGGGCGATGAAGGCGTTCGCGGCCATCTGCCACACGGGTCCGCTGACGCCGTCGGCGCTGGCCGAGCACATGCTCCTGGACCGCGCACAGGTCTCTCGCCTGACGCGAGAGCTGGAGGCGGAGGGGCTCGTGCGGCGCGAACCGGATCCGCAGGACCGGCGATCGGCCCTGCTGAGCGCCACGGACGAGGGACGCGCCCGCCTCGACGAGGTCCGCGGCGGGCCGGCCGGGGGCGGGATCCGGCAGGACCTGCGGCGGTGGGACCTCGAGGAGATCCACACCCTCACCTCCCTGCTCCTGCGCTTCGTGGACGAGCGCGAGACCCGCTGAACGGCGCGGCGCCCTCCGCCCCCCGAGCAGGGGGGCGGCGGGCGCCGTCATGAGTGGGCGGCCCCGACACGCGGGGCCGGGCCTCACCAGATGAGGACGCGGTCCTCCGGGTCCAGCCACATGGGATCGCCCTCCCGCGTGCCGAAGGCCGCGTGGAACGCGTCGATGTTCCGGGCCACCTGGTTGCAGCGGAACTCGTTGGGCGAATGCGGGTCCGAGGCGATGCGGGTGACCATGGTCTCCGGTCGGGTGAGCTGGCGCCACACGGCGGCCCACGCCGCGAAGAACTCCCGGTCGCCCGCCGCGGCGTCCTGGGAGGCGCCGTCCCGTTCATCGCGCCAGATCTCCAGCGCCCGGTGGGCGATGCCCAGCCCGCCGAGGTCGCCGATGTTCTCCCCGAGGGTGAACTCGCCGTTCACGGAGCGGTCCGGCGCCTCAGCAGGGCTGAGGGCGCTGTACTGCTGCACGAGCCGAGCGGTGAGGTCCGCGAAGGCCTCGCGGTCCTCGGGCGTCCACCAGTCGTGCAGGCGCCCGGCGCCGTCGTACTGCGATCCCTGGTCGTCGAAGCCGTGGCCGATCTCGTGTCCGATCACGGCGCCGATCGCGCCGAGATTGGCGGCCATCGAGCGCTCGGGGTCGAAGAACGGGGGCTGCAGGATGGCGGCCGGGAAGACGATCGCGTTCTCGAGAGGCGAGTAGTAGGCGTTCACGGTCTGCGGGGTCATGTGCCACTCGCGGGGATCGGGCCCCTCCTCGATCTTGGCGAGGTCGTGCTCCCAGCCGAACGCGGCGAGGGCGCGGCTGTTGCCCACCAGGTCCCCCGCGTCGACCTCGAGGGCGGAGTAGTCCACCCACGTCTCCGGGAAGCCCACCATGGGCCGGAACATCGCGAGCTTCTCGAGGGCCCGCTGGCGGGTCTCCTCCCCCATCCACTCCAGCCCGGAGATGGAGCGACGGTACGCCTCCATCAGCAGCTCCACGAGCTCGTCCATGGCCTCGCGGTGGCCGGCGGGGAAGTGACGCGCCACGTAGAGGCGGCCCACGTCGTCGCCGACACCCCCGTTGACGAAGGCCACTGCGCGCTTCCAGCGGGGGCGGACCTCCTCGCTGCCCGCCAGCCGCCGGCCGTAGAAGGCGAAGCTCTCCTGCACGAACGGGTCCGGCAGGACGGCCGCGAAGGATCGCAGCACCTGCAGCTCCAGCCAGTGCTTCCAGTCCTCCAGGTCCGCGGCGTCCTCGCCCGCCAGGAGGCCCTGGACGCCGGAGAGGAAGTCCGGCTGCCACACCACCACCTCGTCCGCGCGGGCACCGTGGGCGCCCACGCCCTCGAGCCACGCGGCGGCGAGCGGGAAGAGCTCCAGGAGCTGCTCGCGGGTCATGAGGTTGTAGCGGGCCACCGCGTCCCGGCTGCGCACCACGTCCCAGTGCAGGGCGGCGATGCGCGCCTCGAGGGCCACCACGCGCTCGCCCACGGCCACCGCCTCGGCCTCGTCGCCGCCGATGCCCGCGAGCGCGAACAGGGTGCCGACGTGCGCCGTGTACTGGGCGAGGATCTCCGCGTAGGCCTCCTCACGGTAGTAGGACTCGTCCGGCAGGCCGAGCCCACCCTGCAGCAGGTGCAGGAGCATGCGCTCTGGCGCGCCCGCGTCGTTCAGGGCGCCGGTGTTCACGAGCCCGGAGACGCCCTGACGCTGCAGCAGGCCGGAGAGGGTGAGGAGCTCCTCCGCGGTGGAGACCGTCTCGATGGCGGCCAGGTCTCCCACGATCGGCTCGAGGCCCCGCGCCTCCACGGTCTCCTCGTCCATGAACGAGGCGTAGAGCGCCGCGATCCGGCGCTTGCGGGGGGCGTCCTCCTCGGAACCGGACGAGGTGGGGCCATCCGCCCCCGTCTCCCGCACGGCGTCCTCGCACAGATGGCGCACCGCGAGCTCGGCGGCCTCCCGCAGCTCCAGGAACGCGCCGAACGCGCCCTGGTCGGCGGGGATCTCGTGGGTGGCCAGCCACTCCCCGTTCACATGGCGGTAGAGGTCCTCGCGCGGCGAGGGGGCGGTGGCGGGGTCTGCGGTCACGGCGGCGTCTCCTGGGTCCAGAACGAGCAGCGGCCCGGGCGGGCGGCTGGCGGATCTGCTCCGCACTCTAGCCGCCGGCCCGGGCCGCGCGTCGGGGAAGGGGGTCTCAGGCGACGACCGAGGCCAGCTTCGCGAGCGACTCCTCCATCTGCTCCTCGGAGACCATCGGGAAGAGGTTCTTCTCCAGCAGCTCCGGGTCGGTCACGGCGGTCCAGTCGTAGGTGAGGGACACGTCCGTGCTGCCGGAGCCGTTGTCCTCGAGCCGGTAGACCCACTGCCAGCCCTTGGGCTCGGTGCCGGCGGGGGCGGTCTTCCAGCCCACGAGCTTGTTCTGGTCGTAGGCCACCACGTGGTTGTCGGTCTGGTAGTCCCCGCCCATGTGCTCGGCGTGCATGTTCATGGTGAACACGTCGCCCACCTTCTGGATGCGCTGGGACTTGTCATCCGCGCGCACCATGCCGGAGCCGTCGAACGTCGAGTGGTTCGACGGCAGCGTCAGCACGTCGAAGATGTCCTTGGCGGAGGCGTCGATGGTGCGGGTGACGGTGATCTGCTTCTCGCCCTGGGGCGTCTCGTTCTTGTTCATGCCCTCACCGTAGGCGCTGACGCGGGGCGGGCGACAAGGCCTGCCCGCCCCGCGTCAGTCCCCCGCCCCCCGTCAGTTCCCCGCGGACGGCGCGGACGGCCCGGCGGGCGGCACGTTCCGGCCGGCCCGGTAGGCCGACACGCTGGCCTCGCCCGCGAGGTGGAAGCGCCACGGGAAGCGCACGGACCCGCCCTCCCCGGACACCCCGACGCGCGGACCGCGCCGCACCTCGGCGCGGCTCTGCCCCGGCGGCGGGGGCGCGAGGAGGAAGCGGGCCGGACGCACGGCGTCGGCGGGCGCGCCCGGGGCCGCGATCGTCTGGTCTGCGGCCGGTCCCTCGGCGAGGGAGACCGAGTCGGCGGGCGGGGCGTCGTCGACAAGCTCCACGGGCGCGTGGCCCATCGCGAGCGTGATGCCCAGCCCCTGGCCCAGGTTGCCGGGGCCGGAGAGGAGCTTCACGGCGGTGTCCCGGCCGCGGCGTCCGACGGCGAGCCCCCGCCCGTCCACGACCTCCCCGGCACGCAGCAGGACGCCGCCGGCCTGGTCCGCGGGGTGGCCCACCAAGTTCAGGCACTTGTGGATGCCGTAGTTCAGGTACACGTAGGTGTGACGCACGGGCCCGAACAGCGCCGCGTTGCGCTCGGTGCGCCCGCGGAACGAGTGGGCGCCCGGGTCGACGCCGGCGTCCCCGTAGGCCTCCGTCTCCGTGAGGCGCACGGTCACCGCGCCGTCCGCTGCGGCCACGGTGAGGCGGCAGCCGAGCAGGCCCTCGGCCAGCGCGGTGGGGTGGGCCTCGAACAGGGCGGACAGCTCGGCGCGGTTCATGCGGCCGGCGAGGCGCCCGGGGCGGACAGCACCATGTTGTCGATCAGGCGCACGGGGCCCACCTGCGCGGCCACGAGCGCGAGGGCGTCCCGGCGCAGCGGCTGGCACAGCAGCTCCGCACCGAGCTCCTCGAGGGTCCCCCGGTCCACCACCACGAGGTGGTCGAGGGTGACTCCGGGCTCGTCCCGGACCATCTGGCGCGCCGCCTCCACGTCGATCACCGTCTCCTCGTCCGCAGCCTCCGCGAGGGAGCGCAGCGCCCGGCTGAGCACGAGGGCGGAGACGCGCTCCTCGTCCGAGAGGCGGGCGTTGCGGCTCGAGAGCGCCAGCCCCTCCGCGGAGCGGACGATCGGGACGGCCCGCACCTCCACGGGGACGTCGAGGTCGTGGGCGAGACGCCGCAGCACGGCGACCTGCTGGGCGTCCTTCTGGCCGAAGTAGCTGCGCAGCACGCCCCCACGCGGCGGGCGGGCGAGGTTCCAGAGCTTGGCCACCACGGTGCACACGCCGTCGAAGTGCCCCGGGCGGGACGCGCCCTCGAGGACGGTCCCCATCCGGCCCGCCGTCACCCGGACGAGGGGGGCGTCCGGGAAGCCGGGGTACATCTCCGCCGTGCTGGGCGCGAAGACCACGTCCGCTCCAGCCTCGGCGAGCAGCTCCAGGTCCGCCTCGAGCGTGCGGGGGTAGTGCTCCAGGTCCGCCGGGTCCCCGAACTGCAGGGGGTTCACGAAGATGCTGACGGCGACCACGTCGTTCTCGGCGCGGGCGCGGCGCACGAGGGCGGCGTGCCCGTCGTGGAGGGCGCCCATCGTGGGCACCAGACCCACGGTCGCCGCGGCGGCTCCGGCGTCCTCGGCGCGATCGACGGCGGCGGCCAGCCCGGCGCGGAAGGCGTGCTTCGTCGTCGTGAGCGCGGAGGCGCCGGACGGTGCAGAGGCGGGCTGCGCGGAGGCGGTCGGTGTGGAGGGGCGAGACGCGGCGTTCACGCAGGCGAGTCTAGGGGCGCGAGCGGCGGGGCCGGGGGCCGGACAGCCCGCCCGCCCGGCGCGGACGCGCAGAGGCCCCCGCCGACATGTGGTCGACGGAGGCCTCTGCGCGGGGTGGTGTGGAACGCGACTCAGGCGTTCTTGGCGGTCCCCTTGACCTGCTGGGCAGCGTCGGCGGACTCCGCCTTCAGGCCCTGGGCCTTGTCGGCGCCCTCGGCCTTCACGTGGTCGGCGGCGTCGGCGGCGGCATCCTTGACGGACTGCGCGGCGTCCTGGGCCAGGGGCTTGAGGTCCTCGCCCATCTCGTGCGCGACGTGCTTGGCCTGGTCCACCAGCGGGGCGGCCTGGTCCTTCACGCGCTCGGCGGCGCGCTGCTCGACCTCGGAGGCCGGGATGAGCGCGCTGACCAGCATGCCGGCGCCGAAGGCGATCAGGCCGGCGGCGAGGGGGTTGCCGGCAGTGCGGCCGCGCACCTGGGCCGGAGCCTGGCGGACGGCGTGCTGGGCGTCGTCTGCCCAGTCACGGGCCTGATCCGCCACGTCGTGGGCAGTGCCACGAGCCTGGTCGGCCACATCATGGGCGGTGCTGCGCGCGTCCGCGGCCGCGTAGCGGGCTCGGTCCGTGGCAGACGGGGAGGTGTGGTGGTCGGGCGTGCCCATGATGTTCTCCTTGACGGACTGCAGGCCGTCCTTCACGCCGTGCTTCACGCGCTCGGTCTGGCGGCTCACGGCCTTGGTGGGGCTGACCTTCTCGGCCAGCGCGTCGACGTCCTGGCCCAGCTCGTAGCGGGTGCGCTCGATCTCGGCGCGGATCTCATCGGGGTTGTTGCTCGTGGTCATCGCGTCTCCTTCGCGGGGTTCAGGGTCTCGGGGATCTCCTGAAGCGTCTGCTGGGTCTGGGGAAGACCCTTGATCTTGTCGAGGTGCTTCTTGCCCATGGAGGCCAGCACAGCGGCGGCGATGCCCCACAGGACGGCCACGATCAGCGCCGCCCAGCCGAGGGGCATGAGCGCGCCGAGCCCGTACATCAGGGCCATCGAGAGGAACATCAGCACGAAGAAGCCGGCGACGGCAGCGCCCGCCAGCATTCCGGCGCCCTTGCCCGCCTTCTTGGCCGAGTCGGTGGCCTCGGCCTTGGCGAGCGCGATCTCCTGGCTCACCAGCGTGGAGAGCTTCGCGGAGAACGAGGTGAACATCTCGCCGAGCGACTCGTGCTCGGCGCGGGCCTCCGCCGGCGTCGGCGCGGGGGTGTGGGCCCCGGCGATGTGTCCCGTGGTGGTGCTGCCGGCCACGTGAGCGGGTCCGTGCGTCTCGTGGGCCGTGCTCATGCGCGGCCCCCGGGAAGGGTCTGGTCGAACGGATCCGTGGCGGAGACGGGCATCCCGGTCACCGGGTCGACCTGCGGCACGGGCATGGTGCCGCGGGGCAGGTCGGAGTCGCGGGGGGCGTCGTGGCCGGTGTGGGCCGGGATGCTGGAGGAGATGTGGTGGGGGGCGACATCGCCCTGCACGCCCGTGGGCTCCATCTCGCGACGGTGCTGGGGGGCACGGTCGTCGCGGCCCGAGGTCAGCTCGGGCTGCTCGGCGTCGCGCATGCCGCGGGTCAGGCGGCCGGCCACCACGCCGAGGCCCAGGGCGACGGCGAGGAAGGTGCCGGGCTTGCGGGCGGCGAAGCCGCGCACGTCCCGCAGGAGGTCCTGGGGCTGGGAGGTCTCGAGGCGCTGGGTCAGGGACTCGGCGCGGTCGGCGACGGCGGTGACGGCCTGGCGGACCACGTCCGACTCGGGCTGCTGGCCCGAGAGGACGCGGTGCAGGTCGTCCGTGACGGAGCGGGCCTGGGTGGCGAGGCGCTCGTGCTGGGTACCGACCTGGCCGGTCACCTGCTCCTGCACGGTGCCCGCGAGGGACTTGACCTGCTGCACGGCGGCGTCCTTGACCTCGCCGGCCTCGTGCTGAGCGGTCTGCGCCAGGTCCTGCGCGGCGCCCTTGGCGTCCTGCGCGACGTTCTTCGCCTGGCCCTTGGCCTCGGCGGCGGTCTCCTCGGCCCTGCCCTTGGCGGCCGAGTCCTCGCCCTGCGGCGCGTGGGCGCCGTTCTGGGCGTTGTGCGACGTGTTGTTCTTGTTCGCCATGATTTCCCTTCCTTTGTTCTGCTCACGTCGCGCCCGCCCATTGACGCGGATGCGACGACTTGCGGTCAGCCTAGGGGGTCCCGAAGGAAGCGGGAAGGGCTCCCCGACGCGGAATCATCCTCCGCTGACGGCGAGGGGCGGCACGCCGCGTCTGCCGCGCGCCGCCCCCCGGCCTGAAGGGAGTCAGCGCCCGCGGCGGATGCCGTGGCCCCTGCCCTGGCCCGGGTGCTCCTCCTTCTCGGCCATCTGGGCGTGAGCGGCGTGGGCCGGGGCCTGGGAGGAGGGAGCGGCGACGGGCGGGGCGGCCAGCGGGGCGCTCACGGCCACGGCGACCGCGAGGGCCACGGCGCCGCGGGCGAGGTCATGCCGCCCGTTCCATCCGGCCAGGTGTGACCGGGGCAACGCGGGCCCCTCATCGGGAGGCAGGCATACACGCCGCTACGACATGAGGAAGCGGCGTGTGTGCCTGCCTCCGCGAGCGGCACAGGGGGCCGGGCGAGGAGGAGGGGATCCGGGAGGTCATGGGGTTCCTCCTTCCGCGCGGAGGGAGCGGACCCTCCCATTCCCCCTGCCCGCATGACGCCGGCCGCCGGCCGCCCAGCGTGACGAATCCGGGACGCCGGCCCGGCCTCCGGCTGAGCAGGGTCAGCCCGCCGTCGGCCGCCCCAGCCCCAGCACATCGGGCACCGCCGGCGCGTCCTCGCCGCGCACGTGCTGCGCGAGGAAGCCGAGCACCACCTCGTACCAGACCTTCGCGTGCTGCGGCGCGAGGATCCAGTGGTTCTCCTGCGGGAAGTAGAGGAAGCGGTGAACGGTGGAGCCGTCCTCCGCCGCGGGCAGCCCGGACTTCGCGAGCAGCTCGGACCACAGGCGCAGCCCCTCCCCGATCGGCACGCGGTAGTCCTTGTCCCCGTGGATCACGAGCATCGGCGTGACGATGTCCCCCACGAACCGATGCGGCGAGTTCGCCTCCTGCATCTCCGGACTCATCTCGCGCGCCCAGTAGAAGGCGGCGTCCGTCGTCGGGCCGAAGCCGTCCAGCGCCCACAGCGACGCGTGGGTGACGATCGCCCTGAAGCGGTCCGTGTGCCCGGCGACCCAGTTGGCCATGTAGCCGCCGAAGGAGCCGCCCATCGCGGCGGTGCGGGTCGCGTCGATGTCCGCGCGCGCCTCGACGGCGTCCGTGATGGCCATGAGATCCGTGAACGGCTCGGCACCCCAGCGGCCCCAGCCGCGCTGGACGAACTCCTGGCCGTAGCCCGTGGAGAGCGCGGGGTCCGGCATGAGCACCGCGTAGCCCTGGGCCACCGCGATCCACGGCGTCCAGCGCCAGCTCCACGCGTTCCACGAGCCGAGCGGGCCGCCGTGGATCCACAGCAGCAGCGGGTGGCCGCCGTCGGGGGCCGCACCCTCGGGCAGGGCGAGCCAGCCGCGCACGCGCGCGCCGTCGTCGGCGGTGGCCTCGACGTCCTCGAGGCGGCCCGGGATCTCCGGGCGCTCCGCGGGGTTCCGCAGGCGCTCGGCCTCGCCCGTGACGAGGTCCAGGCGCGCCACCTCAGGCGGAAAGAGGTAGGAGGAGCGCACGCCGTACGCCGTGGTCCCGTCCGGGGAGAGCACGACGTCGGACCACGCCTCGTCCGCGTGGGTCACCTGGGTGACCTCGCCGGTGGCGACGTCGATGCGGAAGACCGGGCGGCGGCCGTCGGAGTCCGCGAGCGCGATGACGGCGGAGTCGTCCGGCAGCCACGCGACGACGTCGGCCCAGCGATCCCAGTCGTGGGCGAGCGGGGTGGTCTCGCCGGTGGCCGTGTCCAGGAGGAAGAGCTGGGGCGCCACGGCCGAGTCCGGCGTGGAGTCCGGGGTGCGGGTCAGGATCGCGCGGGTGCCGTCGTGGCTGACGGGCCCGACGTGGGCGTCCTCCCCGGGGACGTCGTGCAGGACGCGGTGTTCGCCGGTGGGGAGCTCAATCCGCACGACCCTGCCCTCGCGGACGTTGCCGCGCGCCTCAGCCGTGGCCACGACGGTGAGGAGGAACGAGCCGTCCGGGGCCACCTCGGCGCCGAGGCCGAAGGCATGGGAGCGGTCGACGCCGGTGAGGTGGCGCAGGTGGTGCGCGGCGTCGTCGGCGGGGGCGGCGCCGTCGTCGCTGGCGTCCGACTCCGGGACGCCCTGCGGGTCCGGGCCGTCCTCGAGGAGGAAGAGCTCGGGGCGGGCGGGGCCGAGGTCGTGGTCCCAGAAGCGCACGGGGTAGCCGGCGTGGAGGATCGCGTCGACGCCGGCGTCCTTGCGGGCCTGCACGAGGCGGGCGTGCTCGGCCTCGGTGCTCGCGCCGCTCAGGCGCTCCGCGGTGACGACGACGCGGTCGGCGTGCGCGGCGCACGTGACGGCGGAGACGCCGCCCGGGCGGTTGAGCACGACGCGGGCCTCGCCGCCGCGGGCAGGGAGGGCCCAGAGCGCGGCGGCCTTGTCGGCGTCGTCGACGGAGGGGTCCGGGCGCGTGGAGGTGAAGTAGAGGGTGCCGTCCGCGGCGAACGCGGCGCCGGACTCGCCCTCCCGGGAGCGGGTGAGGCGGTGGGCGGGGCGCTCGCCTGCGGCGTCGAGCTCCCACAGTGCGGTGGCGTAGCCGGTGCCCTTGCCGTTGAGGGTGGCGACGGTGGTGACGAGGCGCGTGCCGTCCGGGCTCAGGGTGAGGCCGGAGACGCGGGGCAGCGCGACGAACGCGGAGAGGTCGTGGAAGGGGGTGGGGGCTGAAGCGGGCGTGGGGGCGGCCGAGGTCGTGGGGGAGGCGGCCGGGGACGATGTGTCGGGCGAGGTCATGCTGTCCGTTCTATCCGGGCTGGTGTGACCGGGGCAATACGGGCCCCTCCCCGGGAGGCAGGCGCACACGCCGCTACGCCTTGGGGAAGCGGCGTGTGCGCCTGCCACCGCGAAGGAGAGTGCCGACGTTCGGGCCGCCGCAACCCGTCCGTCGCGGCACGAACGCAGGGGTCAGCCGCGGCGGCGGTCCGGTGGCGGCCCGGTGGCCGGGTGGCGACCTGAGCGTCCCCCTCAGCCTTCACCGGGCGCCCCGCCTCAGTCCTCGGCGCGGGCCTTCGCGCGGATCTCCTGCAGCTGCGTGCCGAGCCAGTCGACGTACTCGCCCATCCAGCCCGTGGCGCCGTGGTTCCAGCTCTCGCCGACCACGGAGTGCGGGAAGATCACGGCGTCGGAGAGGTGGTCGCGCAGGCCGAGCTCGGAGCCCTCGTCGTCCTTCAGGGTCACCCACTGCATGCCGTGGCGGGCGCCGAGGTGCTCCCCCAGCAGCACCACGACGACGTCGAGGTGCACTCCCAGCTCGTCCGGGTCCACGTCCGCGGCGCCGGCCCGGGCCACGAGACGGTCGTAGTAGGCGCTCACGGCGTCCAGGTCCAGGTGGTCCACGCCCTCCTGCGCGGCGAAGTCGCGGCGGGCACTGACCCACTCCTGCTCGGTCTCGGTCAGGGGGGACAGATCGGGCTGCTCGGTCATGGGATCCATCGTGCCAGGCGTTCGGGCGACGACGGCGCCGCCCGCTCGGGCATGGCCCCCCCGCCTCGCCCTTTGGGACACTGGCCTCATGCGCATCATGACGGTCTGCCTGGGCAACATCTGCCGCTCCCCCGCCGCCGAGGCCGTGCTGCGGCGCCGGATCGCGGAGGCCGGTCTCGACGACGTCGCGGTCACCTCCGCCGGCACCGCCGACGACCACGTGGGCGAACAGCCCCACGAGCTCACCCGGGAGGTCGGCGAGGAGCTCGGCTACGACTTCCCCACCGTCGGCGCCCAGTTCAGCGCGCAGGACCTCGAGGGGGCGGATCTCGTCCTCGTGATGGACCGCATGAACCTGGAGGACGTGCGGCGCCTGGCCACCACGGACGCCCAGCGGGCGAAGGTCCGCCTGCTCGGCGAGTTCGCCTCGGACGTGGACACGGCCGGCGTGGTCGAGGTCCCGGACCCGTGGGGCCGCCCGCGCGGGCAGTTCGAGGAGATGTACCGCCAGATCGAGGACGCGGCCGACGGCGTCGTCGCCGCGATCCGGGACGGGCGGGTCTGACATGGTCCAGCACCAGGCCGAGGAGACGTTCTTCCGCAAGCACCGCGCCGGAGCGCCCGAGCGCTTCTTCGAGCGGGAGGCCGCCGGGCTGCGCGCGCTCGGGGCGGCCGGCGCCCGGGTCCCCAAGGTGCTCAACGTGGACGACGGCAGCCTGCGGATCGGGCGCGTGAGGACCGGCGGCCGCCCCTCCCCGCAGACCGAGGAGGCCTTCGGCCGCGAGCTGGCCGCCCTGCACGCCGGGTCGCGCCGTCCCGCCGGTGAGGCCGACTCCTTCGGCTCCCACGACGGCGTCCCGATCGGCTATCTCGGCGAGGCTCCCGTGGACTACACGCCCACCGGCACGTGGG
The DNA here is from genome assembly GCF_033790745.1 of Micrococcus sp. M4NT. Classification (NCBI taxonomy): domain Bacteria; kingdom Bacillati; phylum Actinomycetota; class Actinomycetes; order Micrococcales; family Micrococcaceae; genus Micrococcus; species Micrococcus sp. M4NT. The sequence goes on along the minus strand of NZ_JAMYEH010000009.1, from coordinate 88,417 downwards.
CCGAGTCCTGGGTCGCTCGGCGGATCGTGCCGCTGGCCCGCGAGGCGGAGCGGCGCGGCGTCGTGCCGACCGCGGCACTGGCGACGGCGGAGCGGCTCGCCGAGCTCACGGACGGCTTCGGGACGGACTCGCCCGTGGACCACCCGGGCGCGGCGGTGCTGGGGCCCGCCGAGCCGTCGTCGCTGCTGCACGGGGACCTGTGGGCGGGCAACCGGCTGCTGGACCACGAGGGCCGCTCCTGGCTGATCGACCCGAGCGCGCACCGCGGCCACCGCGAGGTGGACCTGGCGATGATGCGGCTCTTCGGCGGCTTCGGTGAGGAGGCGTTCGCCGCGTACGAGGAGTCGTTCCCCCTGGCCGAGGGCTGGCGCGATCGCGTGGCGCCGTACCAGGCGGTGCCGCTGCTGGTGCACGCGATCCTCTTCGGCGGCTCCTACGGGCCGCGGGTCGTGGACTCCCTCGAGGCGGCGGTCCGGCTGGGCGGCTGAGGCTGACCGAGGACGGCGCCCGGCCTGTCCCCTCCTTCCCGGAGCCCCCTCTCGACGGCGGGCAACGAGTCCATGCCCGGCATCGTGGCCATCGCGCCAACGGGTGGTTCTTCGTGGCCTTCTTCGCCTGTGACGAGGTCATCGCCACCAGCTCCACGTGAAGGCCCCTCTGCGTCGCCACGCTCCATCGGTCCGCCGCTCGCATGCCGTCGAAGAGGCGTGAGACATCGGAGAAGTCCAGGACCTCCAGCACCACCCACAGGGGCATGCGCCGCCCGTGGCAGCGTGCGGTCGACCTCGTCGGGCCTCGCCGTTGTCAAGCGTCATGCCGCGTCCACGCAGGAGTGACCGCTGCTGTTCCACCGTGGTGGACGTCTTCGGCGGACGCCTTCTGCCTCCGGTCGGCGCGGCGCCGGGACGGGGTGGACGTGCTGGGCTCCTCAGGCGTCGTCGGGCTCGGCGAGGACGTCCAGGACGCGGGCCGCCGCGTCGTCGCTCAGGGCCCCGCGGGCGGCGGCGCGCCGAGCGGTCGCGGCCGCGAGCGCCTCCCACGTGTCCAGCACGTCGGCGGGCATGCCCTCGGCCACCAGCTCGCGCAGGGTGTCGCGATGGGCGCGCACGGTCTCGACGTCGCCGCGGGACACCGGGCCGGTCAGGGCGCCGTCGCCGTCGGCCAGGGCGTTCTCGAGCGAGGCGCTCAGGAGCGGGCGCAGCAGCCGCTCGGTGTCCGCCACCCCGATCTGCCGCAGCAGCTGCGCGGCCTGGGCCGTGACCGTCACCAGGTGGTTCGAGCCGTGGCTCAGCGCCGCGTGGTAGACCGCGCGGTCCGCCTCCTTGATCACCACGGGCTCGCCGCCCATCTCCACCGCGAGCGCCTGCGCCACGGGCAGCACGACGGGATCCGCGGTCACGCCGAACACGCAGTCCCGCAGTCGGGCGAGGTCCAGGCTCAGCCCTGTGAAGGTCATGGCCGGGTGGATGGCCAGCGGGATGGCCCCGGCCGCGCGCACGGGGCCCATCACGCCCACGCCGTAGCGGCCCGAGGTGTGCACCAGCAGGTGGCCGGCCTGCACGTGCCCGGCGGCCACGAGCCCGGCCACGAGCTCCCCCAGAACGTCGTCCGGCACCGCGAACAGCACCATCTCGGAGCGCCGCAGGATCTCCGGGACCTCCAGCACGGGCACGTCCGGCAGCAGCGCCTCGGCCCGGGTCCGGGAAGCCTCGGAGACGGCGTGCACGCCCGTGACGGTGTGCCCCGCGTTCCGCAGGGCCGCGCCCAGCACGGCGCCCACCCTCCCCGCGCCGATCACCCCGACGCCGAGCCGCCCGGGCCGCTCCCGCGGGTCCAGGCTCGTGTCCAGTCCGCCGGTCATGCGCTCTCCTCGGGGTCGGTGGGGGCCGGCACGCGCCCGGCGCCCGGCACGACGGCGACGCCCGCCTCCGCCAACGCGCGGCGGCCGACGTCGGTGGCGGCCACCTCGCGGGTGCGCTGGTCGAAGCGCGCGAGCTCCTCCGGGGCCATCCAGTGGTTGCGGTCCGCGAGCCGGCGCGAGACCGCGGCGTAGCGCGATTCCAGCGCGAACAGCGCGAGGGCGTCGGCCTCGTCGAGGTCGGGGATCACGGCCGTGGACCCGGCCAGCGCCACGGACACCGAGGCGATCCGCAGGCGCCGCTGCACGGGGCCCTGCCCGAGGCTCGCGGTCTGCAGGCGCTCGTGCTGGAGCGCCTGGAACGACCGGTTCCAGTACCCCCGGCGCACCACGAGGAGGGTGCGCGTGGTGGTGAAGCCGGAGCGGCGCCACGCGAACCAGTTGAACCACGCCCGGGCCCGGCGGGGGATGTGGCGGAAGCCGCCCTCGGGCCCGGAGCCGTGCAGGCCCAGCCGCAGGAGCTCGGCGGCGGTGAGGCCCTGCGCGGCGCGCGGGTCGCCCTCGAGACCGGGGTCCGGGGCGACCACCGTGAGCACGCGCAGGACGTCCTCCCAGGTCCCCACGGGCAGCGGCGTGCTGCGCTCGCCGTCCGAGTCCTCGCCGTAGCCGGCCACGGACACCTTCACGCGGTACCAGCGGAACGGGCGCCAGAACAGCGGCTGGGAGACGGTCACTCCCTGGACGCGCCCCGGCGGGACGGTCTGGGAGATGGTCTCGGTGAGGCCGTGGCGCAGGCGCAGCCCGTCGGCGGAGCGGCGCACCTGGAAGCCCCAGCCGGTGTTGAGCCCAGACCACAGGCCGCCCAGCACGGCGAAGGCCATGGGCAGGGCGGAGGCCCCGAGGACGCCGAGCACCGTGATCTCCTCGCCCTCGCTCCAGTCGGCGGGCATGAGGCCGAGGGCCGTCACGGACAGCAGGGCCCACACGAGGAAGCCGATCGCCACGCCCGCCACGCGCCCGGACAGCAGCACCGAGCCGACCAGCCGCCCCGTCGGCACGGTCAGCATGAGCTCACCGTCGTCCCGGGTCCGCAGCGCGCGCGGGGGCGCGGTCCGGCTCACGGCGTCTCCCACGGCCCCGGTGGCGTCGGCCCCCTCCTCCGGCGCGACGCCGGCCGCGGTCTCGTCCGCGCCGCGGGCGAGATGCGCGACGCCCGAGGCGCGGTCGAGGATCTCGCGGCGCACCTGCTCAGCCTGGGCGCGCTTGAGATAGGCCAGCTCGAGCGCGGACTCGCCGCCGTCGGCGGCCTCCACCTTCACGGTGGCCAGGCCCAGGAGCCGGGCCGGGAACGGGTGCTGGAGGTCGACGGCCTGGACGCGGTCGTACTTCATCTGGCGCCGGGAGCGGAAGATCCAGCCCTGGCGCAGCTCGATCTCCTCGGCGCCGAGGCGGAAGCGGGTGAACCGCCAGGAGAAGTAGAACCCCAGGCAGACCAGCGTGAAGATGCCCGCGGCGACCGCCGCGCCGATCAGGAGCGAGCGCGGGTCGACCGGGTCGCCGGAGGCCGTGTGGGACTGGCCGAGCGCCCCGGCCACGGCGTCCTCCACGAGGTCCCGACCGATGACGACCACCATCACGAGCAGCCCCGTCCAGCCCTTCACCCAGGGCGAGGCGGGGTGGACGCGGGCCCAGCCGTCGTCGTCGATGCGGGGACGCTGGGGCGCGGCGGCGCTCACAGCCCCGCCAGCCGGGCCTGGCCGCGGGCCATGAGGACCTCGCGCAGCTCGTCGCACGTGGCGGCGGGGAGGCCCTGGAGCTCGACGTCGGCCCCGGAGGCGGCGGTCTTGAGCGCCAGGGTCTGCAGGCCGTGGCGGCGCAGGAGGGGGCCGTCGGAGGTGTCCACGTACTGCAGGCGCCCGTACGGCACGGCGTTCAGGGTGCGGATCAGCACACCCTGGCGCCAGAGCAGGTCGTCCTCGCGCTCGGCCCAGCCCATGGCGCGCACTCGGCGTGGGATGAGGACCAGGTCCGTCACCCAGGAGACGAGCACGAGCGCGGGGAGGCCCCACGCGGCCCAGGTCCAGAAGTCGGGCCACACGCCGAGACGCTGGAGGAGGAGCGGCACGCCGAGGACCGCCAGCCCGATCAGGTGTCCGATCGTGGAGGCGGTCAGCTTCACGGTGGTCAGCTTCGGCGAGACGGGCGTGAAGACCACGCCGTCCTGGTCAATCCCGGCCACGTGCATACCCTCCATCGGTCTCGGGGCGGCCCCGTCGGCCGCCTCCCGGGAGTCCATCCTGCCCGCCCGCGCCGCCGCCGCCATCCTCCTCAGGGGGGATCCTGCACCAGGCCTCCACCACGAGGCCCGCCACGAGCATCACCAGTCCGCCCACGGTCAGCAGGGCGGCATCCACCACGGTGGGGGCCCGGGTGCCCGTGTGGGAGGCCACCTGCCCCGCGACGCCGGCGTGCCAGCCGGCCAGCGCCGCGCCCGTCAAGCCGACGGCCTGGCCCAGGACCAGCGTGCGCGCCGCGGCCAGCGGGTCCATGCGCTCGGCCACGGGCTTCTCGCGGTCCCGCCGCACGCGCCACGCCAGCGCGAGGACGAGGACGCAGACGGCCGCCGCCGTGATGAGGCCGGTGCGTCCCACGGCCGGAGCGGGCAGGCCCATCGAGGGCGCGGCCAGGGCGGCGAGCCAGCCGAGCACGCCCGCAGCCAGCAGCACGACGGCGGTCCACGCCGAGCGCAGGGAGGTCACGTCGCGTCCCTCCCGGCCTGCCCCGGCGCGCCGAGAAGGCGGGCGCGGCGGGGCGCCGCACGGCGGACGCCCCCGGCGTCGGCGGCGCGCTCGGCGAGCTGCGCGACGGGCTCGCCCGCGAGCTCGGCCGCGGGATCGAGCCACAGCCACGGCAGGAGCACGAAGGCCCGCTGCGCGGCCCGCGGGTGCGGGAGGGTGAGGTCCGGGTGGTCGCTGCGCAGCTCGCCGTAGACGATGAGGTCGACGTCGAGGGTGCGGGCGCCCCAGCGCTCCGAACGGCGGCGGTGGTGGTCCTGTTCGAGCCGGTGCGCCAGGCCGAGGAGCTCCCACGGGGAGAGGCTCGTGCGGATCCGGAGCACCTGGTTGAGGTAGTCCGGCTGTTCGGGCGGGCCGCCCACGGGGGCCGTGACGGCGCGGGGGGACGCCTTCACGTCATGGACGTCGGGGGTGACGGTGATGACGGCGACGGCGTGGTCGAGGGTCTCCCGGACGTCCCCGAGGTTGGCCCCGAGCGCGAGCACGGCCGTCACCGGCTCGTCCGGGCGGGCGGCCAGCTCCGGCGTCGGGGCGGGCCCCTCGGCGGGGTGGGACGCGGGGCTCATCTCCCCTCCTCCCTCCGGCGGAGCACCGTGACGGCCGCGTCGGCGAAGTCGTGCGGGATGGGGGCCTGCGGCTTGTGCACGGTGACCTCCACCGCCTCCACCACGGGCTGCTCCGCGAGGACGGCGGCCGCGATCCGCACGGCCAGCGTCTCGATCAGGTCCACCGGCTCGCCCGTCACGAGCCGGACCACGGTGTCGGCGACCTCGCCGTAGTGGGCGGTGCGGGCGAGGTCGTCCGTGGCGGCGGCAGGGCCGGCGTCGAGGTGGAGCACCACGTCCGTGACGAACGGCTGCCCGTCCCGGCGCTCGTGCTCGAACACGCCGTGCCGGCCCACGGCCGTGAGGCCGGTCAGGCAGATGCGGTCCGGGGCGGTGCCGCGCCCGGCCGCGCTCACGCCGGCACCTCGGCCGAGAGGGACCTCCCGAGCCACGAGGCACCGCGCCACGCCGCGGCGGCGCGCACCGCGGCCGCGCTGGAGGGGACGTCGTGCACGCGGACGGCCCACACGCCGTGGAAGGCGGAGAGCGCGCTGACCGCGGCGGTGGCGGCGTCCCGCTCGGTCGGCTCCGGGGCCGCGCCGTCCGCGTCCTCCAGGAGCGAGCCCAGGAAGCGCTTGCGGGAGGCGGCCACCAGCACGGGGTGGCCCATCGCCTGCAGCCACTCGAGGCCGCGCAGCAGCTCCCAGTTCTGCTCGCCGGCCTTCGCGAAGCCGAGCCCCGGGTCCAGGATCAGCTGCTCGCGCTCCACGCCCGCCGCCATGAAGCGCTCCGCCACGGCGCGCAGCTCGCACACCACGTCCGGCACGGTGTCCGCGTACTCCGCCAGTCCGTCCATGGCCTGGGGCTTGCCGCGGTTGTGCATGAGCACGTACGGCGCGCCCGTCTCGGCGATGAGCTCGGGCATGTCCGGCTCGTGGACGAGGCCGGAGACGTCGTTGACGATCACGGGGCCCAGCTCGAGGGCGGCCCGCGCGGTGGCCGTGTGCATCGTGTCCACGGAGACCACGGCCCCGTCGGCCAGCAGCGCCTCGACGACCGGGAGGATCCGCTCCTGCTCCTGCTGCGGGGGCACGGCCTGCGCGCCCGGGCGCGTGGACTCGCCGCCGACGTCGATGATGTCCGCCCCCTCGGCGAGCATCCGCCGCGCGTGGGCGAGGGCGGGGCCGACGGCATCGTGGGCGCCGCCGTCGGAGAACGAGTCCGGGGTGACGTTCAGGATGCCCATCACCAGGGTGCGGTCCGCGGGCAGGGCGCCCAGCAGGGCCCGGTTGGCCTCACGCGTGCTCACTGTGTCCTCCTCGTTCGGGGGCGGCGCCCGCGGGTGCGCCCGACGTCGCTCAGCCGTGCATGATGAGGCTCATGGCCTCGGCCCGCGTGGACGGGTCCCGCAGCTGCCCGCGCACGGCGGACGTCACGGTCCTGGCGCCGGGCTTGCGCACCCCCCGCATGGACATGCACAGGTGCTCGGCCTCGACCACCACGATCGCACCCTTCGGCGCCAGGTGCTCCATGAGGGCCTCCACCACCTGCGTGGTGAGCCGCTCCTGCACCTGCGGTCGGCGGGCGTAGAGCTCCACGAGCCGGGCGAGCTTGGACAGCCCCGTCACCCGCCCTTCGGCGGAGGGGATGTAGCCGATGTGCGCCACGCCGTGGAAGGGGACCAGGTGGTGCTCGCACGTGGAGTAGAAGGGGATGTCCTTCACCACCACGAGCTCCTCGTGCGCGATGTCGAACGTGGTGCCCAGCACCTGCTCAGGGCTCTGGTGCAGGCCCGCGAAGAACTCCGCGTACGCCTTGGCCACGCGCTTCGGGGTGTCCTGCAGCCCCTCGCGGTCCGGGTCCTCGCCGATCGCCTCGAGGATCTCCCGGACGGCCCGCTCGATGCGCGGCCGGTCCACGGCGGTCGAGCGCGGGTCGAACGTGCCGGGCACGCCCGGGAACGCGTCGTCCTCGCCCATCGGGCCGTCGTCGTGCAGGAGCAGGTCCGGGTTCACCACGTCGGCCCCTTCCCGGGGCCGGGCGCGTTGCCCGGGCCGGTGGCCGGCGGCGTGCCGCCGGGGGCGTCTCCGCCCAGCGACGACGGCGGCGCGCCCTCGGGAGCGACCGGCACCGTGCTGTCCGAGGTGCCGACGGGCGCCTGCTCCTCCGCGTCGCGGCGCGAGCGGCGCTCGACCGGGGAGAGGACGGGCGGCACGTCGTGGGGGAGGCGCTCGTCGGCCGCGAGCCAGAGCTCCCGCTCCGGACGCTTGCGCACGTCCGCGAAGATCCCGGCGATCTCCTCCTGGTTGAGGGTCTCCCGCTCGAGGAGCTCGTAGGCGAGCCGGTCGAGGATGTCACGGTTCTCGGTGAGCACCCAGTGGGCGTCGGCGTGCGCACCGTCGAGGAGGGCGCGGACCTCGGCGTCCACGAGGGAGGCCAGCTCGTCGGAGTACTCGCGGGACGAGCTGCCGGAGCCCCCGCCCACGAACGGCTCGGAGTCCCCCGTGCCGAGCTTCACGGCGCCCACGCGGGAGCTCATGCCGTACTCGGTGACCATCTTGCGCGCCGTCTCGGTGGCCTTCTGGATGTCGTTGGCCGCGCCGGTGGAGGGGTCCTTGAAGACGACCTCCTCGGCCACGCGGCCGCCCATCGCGTAGGCCAGCTGGTCGAGCAGCTCGTTGCGCGTGACCGAGTACTTGTCGCTCTCCGGCACCACCATCGTGTAGCCCAGGGCGCGGCCGCGCGGCAGGATCGTGATCTTGGTGACGGGGGCAGAGTTGCGCAGGCCGGCCGCCACGAGCGCGTGGCCGCCCTCGTGGTAGGCCGTGACCTTGCGCTCGTGCTCGTTCATGAGGCGCGTGCGCTTCTGCGGGCCCGCCATCACGCGGTCCACGGCCTCGTCCAGGGCCTTGTCGTCGATCACGTTGTTGTTCGAGCGGGCCGTGAGCAGCGCCGCCTCGTTGATGACGTTCGCCAGGTCCGCGCCCGTGTAGCCCGGGGTGCGCTTGGCCAGGGAGCGCAGGTCCACGTCCATGGCGATCGGCTTGCCCTGCGCGTGGACCTCGAGGATCTTCGCGCGGCCCTCCAGGTCAGGGGCCTCCACGGGGATCTGCCGGTCGAAGCGGCCGGGGCGCAGCAGCGCCGGGTCCAGGACGTCCGGGCGGTTGGTGGCCGCGATCATGATGACGTTGGTGGAGGCGTCGAAGCCGTCCATCTCCACGAGCATCTGGTTCAGGGTCTGCTCGCGCTCGTCGTTGCCGCCGCCGATGCCCGCGCCGCGGTGCCGGCCGACGGCGTCGATCTCGTCCACGAAGATGATGGCCGGCGCGTTGTTCTTGGCCTGCTCGAAGAGGTCGCGCACGCGGGAGGCGCCCACGCCCACGAACATCTCCACGAAGTCCGAGCCGGAGATCGAGTAGAAGGGCACCCCGGCCTCGCCGGCCACGGCCTTGGCGAGCAGGGTCTTGCCCGTGCCGGGAGGGCCGTAGAGCAGCACGCCCTTGGGGATCTTGGCGCCCACCGCGTGGAAGCGGTCCGGGACGGTGAGGAACTCCTTGATCTCCTCGAGCTCCTCCACGGCCTCGTCCGCGCCGGCGACGTCCTTGAACAGGACGTCCGGGTTGTCCTTGTTGATGAGCTTCGCGCGGGACTTGCCGAACTGCATGACCTTGCCGCCGCCGCCCTGCATGCGGGAGAGGAGGAACCAGAAGAACAGGGAGATCAGCAGGAACGGGACCATGAGGCCCAGCAGCGAGGTGAGCCAGTTGCTGCGCACCGGCTCGTCCGTGTAGCCGTCCAGCGCGGACTGGTCCACGGCCGCGACGACGTCGTCCGCGCGCGCCGCGGAGAAGTGGAAGTAGACGTCCTTGCCGAGGTCCCGGCCGTCCTGCTCGTAGGGCTCACGGAGGGAGAGGTCCACGCGCTGGTCGCCGTCGACCACGCGCGCCTCCACGGCCCTGTCGTCCTTCAGCATGGACATGCCCACGTTGGTGTCCACCATCGCGCGGCCGCCCTGGCTCGTGGCCAGCGGGATGGCCATCCCCAGCACGAGGAGCCCGAGCAGGATCCAGACGTAGGGCTTGTTGAACAGCTTCTTCACGGTCCGTCTGTCTCCTGGTCTGCCATGTCCCGGCGGGACGCGGGCCGGGTGCACGGAGGCGCGGCCCGGGCCTTGGGTCACTGCACCACGGTACCGGGCGGGCGGAGCGGCGCGGGGACGGGCCGCGGGGAGTTCGCCGCCGGTGGACAGCCCCTTCTCCCCCGCGGACGGCGGGGGTCAGCTGTAGACGTGCGGGGCCAGCGTGCCGACGAAGTCCAGGTTGCGGTACTTCTCGGCGTAGTCGAGGCCGTAGCCCACCACGAACTCGTTGGGGATGTCGCGGCCGACGTACTTCACGTCGATCTCCACCTTCATCGCGTCCGGCTTGCGCAGCAGCGCGCAGATCTCCACCGACTCCGGGCCGCGGGACTCGAGGTTCGCCTTGAGCCAGGAGAGGGTCAGCCCCGAGTCGATGATGTCCTCCACGATCAGCACGTGGCGGCCGGTCAGGTCCGCGTCGAGGTCCTTGAGGATCCGCACCACGCCGGAGGACTTGGTGCCGGAGCCGTAGGAGGACACGGCCATGAAGTCCATCTCGACGTGCGAGTGCAGGGCCCGGGTGAGGTCGGCGACCACCATCACGGCACCCTTGAGCACGGCCACGAACAGGAGGTCCTTGCCCTCGTAGTCGCGGTCGATCTGCGCGGCGAGGTCCGTGATGGTGTCCTGGACCTCCTCCTTGCTCATGAGGACGTGGGTGAGGTCTTTCCGGACATCCTGTGCGTCCATGCGGGTGCCGCTCCTGGGTGCTCGTGCGGGTGGGGCCGGCGCCGGGTCGCGGTCAGCAGCCGGGGCGTCGGGGGATGAGGACCAGTCTGGCACACGGGCCCCGATCGTCGGCCTGCCCGGAGGCCTCCGCGACGCACGTCACTCCGGGCCCCTCCCGGACCGCACGCACACCGCCGGCCAGCTCCACGGGACCGGCCGACGTGCCGCCCCGGCGGGCCCCCGTGACGAGGGTCTCCACGGCGAGCACCCGTTCCCGAGAGAGGTCCTCCGCCCCCGCCCGGCGGGCGGCGCGGACGATCACCCGGCGGCGCACCGCCGGCGGCAGGGCGGCCAGCCCGTCCAGATCGAGCGCCACCACGACGCCGGGCGCCTCCCCCACGGGGCGCCCCGCCTCGGCCACGGGGTCCGGAGCACCCGCAGCGGCACGCGCGTCCCCCAGGAGCAGGCCCGCGAACTCCCGACCGGCCCACGCGTCGAGGGCGTCGGCGTCCTCGGCGGCCAGGGCGGCGGTGCGCGTGAGGGCGTCGCGCACGCCGGGGCCGAGGCCGGCGTCGGGGTCCTCGAGGGCCGGCAGGACGCGGGTGCGGATCCGCGAGCGCAGCAGGGCCGGAGCCCGGTTGTGGGGGTCCTCGAACCAGGCGATCCCGGCCCACCGGCAGATCGCCTCGGTGTCCGCCCGGGTGAGGCCGAGCAGGGGCCGGGCCACGGGGATGCCGCCGGGCAGGGTCCCGCGCGTCGGGATCCCCGCGAGCGACCGGGTGCCGGATCCCCGGGCGAGGCCGAGGAGCACCTGCTCGGCCTGGTCGTCGGCGGTGTGGGCGGTGAGCACGAGGGCGAGGGCGTCGGCGGACGCGGCCTCGGCGGCGCGGGCCAGAGCCTCCCGACGCGCGGTGCGGGCCGCGGCCTCGGGGCCGTCCCCCGCGGGGACCACCCGCACGGGCGTCACGGTGACGGGGTCCAGGCCGAGGCCGCGGGCGACCTGCGCGGCGGCCGCCGCGACCGCCGCGCTGCCGTCCTGCAGCCCGTGGTCCACCACGACGGCGCCCACCGGACCCAGCGGCCGCCCGGCGCGCGTCGCCGTCAGCACGGCGCAGGCCACCGCGAGGGCCAGGGAGTCCGCCCCGCCGGACAGCGCCACGAGTGCCCGGGGGGCCTCCCCGCCCTCCTCGGCCCGCGCCCGAGACGACCCGCGCCCACCGGTCGCGCCGCCGTCGGCGTCCGGTCCGAGGACCGTCCGCACCGCGGCCACGGCGCGGTGGAGGGCCCCCGGCCAGCGGGCGCGCCGCGGCCACGGGGTGACCGCGTCCAGGGCGGGGAGCGTCACCGGAGCGGACCCGTCAGGCCTCGGCGCGGATCCGCGCCACCCACGTCTCGGGCGCGTGGATCTCCGCCTCGCTCGGCAGCAGCTCCGGGGCGTCCCACACCACGTTGAACCCGTCCATGCCGATCTCCCCGACCACGGCGTCCACGAACCGCTGGCCGTCCCGGTACTGGGCCATCTTGGCGTCCATCCCCAGGATCCGGCGGATCGCCCGGTCCACCGCGGAGCGGCGGTCCCCGCGCTCGTCGAACCGGCGGCGGATGGTCTTGACGGAGGACACGACGGAGGAGTCCACGGCGTCCATGACGACGTTCGCGTGGCCCTCGAGCAGGGACATCACGGCGGTCACGCGGGACAGGCGCTCCCGGTCCTCCTCGTCCTGGAACGCGCCGAGCAGGCCCAGGCTCGGCCGGCCCGACGTCACAGCCGGGCCCGCCTCCCCGCCGGCGTGGCTCGCGACGCCGCCGCCCCGACCCCGCACGGACCCCGCCAGGGGGTTCGCGGCGGCCAGGGCGGAGCGCAGCCGCTCGGGCAGGGACTCGGCCTTGTCGAACAGCCCGCCGGTGAGCCCCGTGATCTCCGACCGCAGGTGCCCGCGCAGCCACGGGGCGGCGGCGAACTGGACCCGGTGGGTCTGCTCGTGCAGGCACACCCAGAGCCGGAAGTCGGCGGGGTCCACGTGGATCTCGCGGCGCACCTGCACCACGTTCGGCGCCACGAGCATCAGGCGGCCGCCCGCGGGGCCGGCGGGGACGCCGTCGGGCCCCGGGAGGGCGCTGAACGGGTCGTACTGGCCGAGCACCTTGGCGGAGAGCCACGCGAGGATGCCGCCCATCTCCAGGGCGGTGGCGCGCGTCGCGACGGGCGTGGTGGCGGCCTCGTACTCAGCCGGGCGCGTGGCCTGCAGGTGTGCGAACGTGGGGCCCAGAAGCGCCGCGAAGGACTGCGTGTTCGCGCGGGACCACGTGGGGCGGTCCACCACGAGCACCTGGGAGTCGAGCAGGTCCCGGGCCGCCTCGAGTCCGGTCAGCCGGTGGACGTGCGGCACGGAGGCCGCCGCGGCCGCACGGAGGCCCTCGGCCTCCCCGCGCGCCTCCCGCGCGGAGGTGCGCGGCCCGGCCACGGTGAGGGCCTCGGCCGTGCGGGCGGCGAACGCCCAGTCCACGGGGTGCACGGCGGGTGCGGCCGGGCCGGCGGTGGGGCCGCCGGACATGCGGGGCTGGTCTGCGCTCATGCGGCCCATCCCATCACAGGCGCCGGGCACGGGACCGGGTCCGGTGCCCGCTCACAGGGCGGCGACCGCGGCCACCGCCTCGTCGATCGCCGCCCGCGCCGGCTCGATCTGCCAGTCGACCTCGGAGCACACCACGCTGAACGCGAGCACCCGCCCCGACGTCGTGGTGACGGTGCCGGTGAGGGAGACCGTCTGGTCGAGGGTGCCGGTCTTGGCGGCCACGGCGCCGCGTGCGGGCGGGGACGGGAAGCGCTCGCCCAGCGTGGAGTCCTCGCCGGGGCGCGGCAGCGCGTCCAGCACCCCGTCCTGGGCCGGCTCCGCCGAGAGCCCCGTCACCACGTCCACGAGCTGCTCCGGGCTCACCCGGTTGGCGGCGGCGAGGCCGGAGGCGTCCACGACGTCCATGCCCGCCGTGTCCGCGCCCAGCGCCGCGACCCGACGCTCGAGGAGTGCGGCGGCGCCGTCGTGGGTGGCGGGGAGCCCGGCCGCCGCGGCCGCGGTGTGCGCGAGGGTCTCGGCCACCTGGTTCTCCGAGTGCATGAGCATGTGCTCGACCTGCGCGCGGACGGGAGCGGACGTCACCTCCGCCACGGACGCGGCCGCGCGCACCTCCTCGCGGGGCGCCTGCGTCGCGGGGACCTCCTCCCGCACGGCCACCTCGACGCCGCCCTCGCCCGCCTCCGCCGCGTCCTCCGCGAGGGCGGCGAGCTCGGCCTGGAAGGTGCGGGCGGCGGACGCGGCCGGGTCCGCCAGCCGGTCCTGTCCGGTCCCCGGCGTGGCCCGCCCGCCGTAGGTGGCCAGCGGCTGGACAGGGGCGATGTTGCCGCTCTCCACCATCCCCGTGGACCACGCCGGGTTGAGCGGGGCCTCGTCCTCGAACAGGCGCAGGTCCGTGCTCACCACCACCCGGCCGGTGACGCCGCGCTCGTCCAGCCCGGCCAGGGTCCGCTCCGCGAGGGTGCGCAGGCCGGCGCGGCCCGCCACGCTCGAAGGGTCCGAGGCCCCCGTGCCGAGCAGGACGTCGCCGCCGCCGACGAGCACCAGTTCCGTGGCTCCGCCGTCCGCCGCCGGACGGGCGACCACGCGGGTGGTGAGAGCGGTGTCCGGGCCGAGCGCGTCCACGGCGGCCGCGGCCGTCAGGAGCTTCATGGCCGACGCCGGCGCGACCGGCTCGTCCGCGCGCCGGGAGAACAGCACCCGCCCCGTGGCGAGGTCACGGAACTCCGCGGACGCCACCCCCGGGGCCGCCGCCAGCCCCGGCTCGACCGCGTCCGCCACCGCGGCGGCCGAGGGCACCTCCCCCGGGGCCGAGGTCGAGGCCCGCGGCGTCGGGGAGGGGGACGGCGTCGTCGTCGGGGAGGGGGACGGGGCGGGGGCGGACCAGACCGCCGAGGGGGCGGGCCCCGAGGCCAGTCGCGGGAGCAGGAAGTCCCGGGCCAGCATGCCGAGCAGGGTGGCCACGGCCAGCGCCAGCAGCACGCAGAGGACGACGATCGTGCGATCGGAGCGACGGTCGGTCACGACGCCACCGGGGTGGCGTCGCCCGCGGCGACGGACCGGGCCGCGGAGAAGAGGGCGACGAGCTCGTCCGCGCCGCTGCGGCGCGCGGCCTCGAGCACCGCGTCCCACTGCGCCGCGCTCGCCCGGTGGTGATGGGCCGCGGCGAAGGCGTCGGGTGCGGCGTCATCGAGGCGCGCGTCCGACGTCGCCGCCGCACCGTCACCGGTGACCGCACGCACGCGCGTGGTCAGCACGGGGTCCGACGCGCGGACCTCCTCCAGCACGGCGGCGCGGTCGCCCTCTCCCATGCGCTCCTCGAGCATGACGAGGCGCGCGTAGACGGCGGGGTTGCCGATCTTGATCCGCTGCCCGGAGCCGAGCTGGGAGAGCATCGGCGCGGACAGGCCGAGGACCCCGGCCAGGGAACGCTGGCTGACCCCGTACGCCTCGCGCAGGACGCCGAACCGTTCGCCCAGCGGCTGCCCGTAGAGCGCGCGCTGCTGGTCGAGGTTGTCCCGGAGGTCGTGATCGGTGAGAGCCATGCCGACCATGATGACGGACCCGCGGTTGCAGGTGCAAAGCCGCCGCGGCGTGCCGGCGTCAGTCCGCGACCTCGGTCCACGTGGACGCGCCGTCCCCCCACGTGCACACGAGGTGGCGGCCGTCCACGCCGCGCACCTGCGTGCCGTGCTCCGCCGCGAGGCAGCCGTCCCCGAGGCGCACGGAGCTGGTGATCCGAGGGGAGCCGGCGGAGGAGGGAGTCGCGGGGCCGCCCGGGCCCTCGGCGGAGGACGTGGCCGGCGGCGCGGGGGCGGTCGTGGCGGACCCCTCGCCCACCTCTCCGCCCCGTCCTCCCAGGAGCAGTGCCAGTGCGGTCGCCACGGCCAGGAGCCCCAGGACGATCAGCGCCCACGCCCAGCCGCGAGTGCCCTGCCTCACGCACCCCTCCGTCGCAGTGGCGGGGCGCGGCGGTAGGCTGGCGACAGTTCCGCCGGGCGGCGCGCCCGCCGTCCGGGAATCGCCCCTGTCTGAAGGAGAAGCCATGGCGCACGACGTCACCATCGAGATCCCCGCGGGCTCCCGCGTCAAGTACGAGTTCGACCACGAGACCGGCCGCCTGCGCCTGGACCGCGTGCTGTTCACCTCGATGCAGTACCCCACGCACTACGGCTACTTCGAGAACACCCTCGGCGAGGACGGCGACCCGCTGGACGCCCTCGTGTTCCTGCCGGGCTTCGACCTGGTGCCCGGCTGCATCGTGGAGGCCCGGCCGGTCGGCGTGTTCAACATGACCGACGACGGCGGCGGCGACGCCAAGCTGCTGTGCGTCCCCGCAGACAAGCGGTTCGACCACATCGCCGAGCTCGAGGACGTCGAGGAGTCCCTCAAGGCGGAGATCGAGCACTTCTTCACCCGCTACAAGGACCTCGAGCCGGGCAAGTGGGTCAAGGCCGAGGGGTGGCAGGGCCGCGCGGACGCCGAGAAGGAGCTCGAGGCCTCCATCGAGCGCTTCGCCGCCGCCGGCGAGCACTCCCCGTCCGACGAGCCGCAGGGCCGTGAGGTGGACACCGAGGAGCCCGCTCCGGCCACCGAGGAGGGCCCCGAGACCGACGTGCCGCAGGGCCGCTGACCCCCGGACCATCCCCGGCGCGTCCCGCGCCACGCACGACGGCGGCCGCTCACCCATCCGGGTGGGCGGCCGCCGTCGGCGCTGGCACAATCGAGCGCATGCTCGTGCTCACCCTCAACCAGCGGGACACCCCCGACGCCGGCGATCGCGTGGACGCCTTCCTGCGCAGCCTGGACGCAGTGCCCGGGCTCGACGCGGCGGCGGCGCTGCCCTTCCAGCGTTCCGTGGGCGACGAGCTGATCGGCGCGGTCGAGGACCCGGCCCTCGCCGTGGACGTGGCGCTGCGCGCGCTGCGGGAGCGGCGCTGGAACGTGGGGGTCGGCGTCGGGGGCGTGATGCACGCGGACGGGACGCCGGGCCTGCCGGAGTCCGGGGACGTCCACGACGCCGGCGGGCCGGCGCTCTCCGCCGCGCGCCGCGCCGTGGAGGCGGCCGCCCTCTCCACCGCGCGCATCCCGCTGGCCGTGCGGGGCCGGGACGAGACGGCCGCGGCGGAGGCCGAGGCGGTGCTCAAACTGGTGGGCCAGCTCGTGTGGACGCGCACCGAGGCGGAGTGGGCCGTGCTGGACCTGCTCGTCCCCGGCGTGCGCGGCCAGCAGAGGCCCGCCGCCGAAGCACTGGGGATCACGGTGCAGGCGGTGTCCCAGGCGACGCAGCGCGCGTTCTGGAACGAGGAGCACGCCTGCCGGCCGGCTGCCGCGCGGCTGCTGGGCCTCGTCGATGCCGCCTGAGACAGCCCTCCCCCTGCCGCCCACCGGCGCCCGACTCCCCGCTGACGGCTGACCCCTGCGTTCCAACCGTCGCGCCAGCCGGGTAGCGGCGGGAGCATCAGGCTCAGCGCCGGTGGTCCGTCAGACGGCCGCCGGCTCCTGCACGCGCACGCCGGCGGGGCGGTCGGCCTCCGGGACGAGCGACCACAGCACGTCCGCGAGGCCGTGGTCGTCCACCCCGCCGGTCACCTCGTCCGCGGCCTCCTTGACCTCGCGCACGGCCTGGCCCATGGCCACGCCGCGGCCGGCCCAGCGCAGCATCTCGAGGTCGTTGCGGCCGTCCCCGACCGCCACGGTGTCCTCGATGCCCACGTGGAGCACGGTGCGCAGCCCCTCCAGCGCCGAGGCCTTCGTGACGCCCGCCGCGGCGACGTCCAGCCACGCCGTCCAACCCACGGAGTACGTCACACCGGAGAGGCCGATGCCCTCCACCGCGCGGCCGAACTCCTCAGCCGAGGAGTCCGTGGAGAACACCACGAGGCGCACGGCGGTGGCGTCCATGAGCGCGTCGAACGTGGTGCCCGTGGCGTCCACGCCGAAGGAGGCGTCCTGGAAGCGCTCGGTGGAGAGGAACCGGCCGTCCGGGACCTCCACGGCGTACTTCGCGCTGGGCAGGCGGCGACGCAGCTGCGTGAGCACGGAGCGCGGCTCGAACGTGCGGCAGTCCGTCACCTCGTAGCCGTCCTCCAGGCCGCGGTCCAGGCGCAGGGTGACGCCGCCGTTCGAGCAGACCATGTAGCCGGCGTCGATCCCGAGGGACTCCCCCACCGGCAGCGTGGCCCCGCGGGAGCGCCCCGTGGCGATCACGACGTGGTGGCCCGCCGCGACGACGGCCTTGACGGCCTCACGCACGGGCTCATGCAGGTGCCCGTCGTGGTCCACGATCGTTCCGTCCACATCCAGGCATACGAGCTTCTTGGTCATGGCCCCACCCAACCACACGGCCCGGACGGGACAGCGACGCGCGGGTGAACAGCCGGGACGCCCCCTCACCCCCGAACGAGGTGTCACGAAGTGTGGGTATGCGGCCGCCATACCCACACTTCGTGACACCTCGTTCCCCGGGGGGGCACGGGGTCAGAGGACCTCGAACCGCTCCAGCCCGCCCACGTAGGGGCGCAGCGCCTCCGGCACGGTCACGGAGCCGTCCGCGTTCTGGTGGTTCTCCAGGATCGCGACGATCCACCGCGTGGTGGCCAGCGTGCCGTTGAGCGTGGCGACCATGCGAGTGCCGCCCTTGGCGCCGTCGTCGTTCTTCATCCGCTCGCGGATGTTGAGGCGGCGCGCCTGGAACGTGGTGCAGTTCGAGGTGGAGGTCAGCTCTCGGTAGGTGCCCTGCGTGGGGACCCACGCCTCGCAGTCGAACTTGCGGGCGGCGGAGAGGCCGAGGTCGCCGGCGGCGGTGTCGATCACGCGGTAGGGGACCTCGACGGCCGCGAGCATCTGCTCCTCCCACGCGAGCAGGCGGGCGTGCTCCGCCTCGGCCTCCTCCTGCGTGGTGTAGACGAACATCTCGAGCTTGTTGAACTGGTGCACGCGGATGATGCCGCGGGTGTCCTTGCCGGCCGAGCCGGCCTCGCGGCGGTAGCACGTGGACCAGCCGGCGTAGCGCACGGGCCCCTCGGAGAGATCCATGATCTCGTCCGCGTGGTAGCCGGCCAGGGCGACCTCGGAGGTGCCCACGAGGTAGAGGTCGTCCCGCTCGAGGCGGTAGATCTCGTCGTCGTGCTGCACGTCGAAGCCGGTGCCCTGCATGGTCTCGGGGCGCACGAGCGTGGGCGGGATGACGGGCACGAACCCGTTCTCGATCGCCAGGTCCAGGCCCATCCGCATGATGCCCAGCTCGAGGCGGGCGCCCACGCCCTTGAGGAAGCTGAAGCGGGCACCGGAGACCTTCGCACCGCGCTCCATGTCGATCGCGCCGAGCAGCTCGCCGAGCTCCAGGTGGTCCCGGGGCTCGAAGCCGTCCGCCGCGAAGTCGCGCGGCGTGCCGACCTCCTTGAGCACCTCGAAGTCGTCCTCGCCGCCGGCCGGGATGCCCTCCACGATGAGGTTGGGGAAGCCCCGCTGCAGGTCGGCCACCTGCGCCTCGGCCTCACCGGCGGCCGCCTCCGCCGCCTTCACCTGCGCGGCGAGGTCCTTCACCTCGGCGAGCAGGGCCTGCTTCTCCTCGCCCTGGGCCTGCGCCACCTGCTTGCCGAACGCCTTCTGCCGGGCGCGCAGCTCCTCGAAGCGGGTGATCGCGGAGCGCCGCGCGGCGTCCGCCTCGAGGAGGCGGTCCACGAGGGACGCGTCCGCCCCACGGGCCTCCTGGGAGGCGCGGTACTTCTCGGGCTGCTCGATGAGGTCCTTGACGTCGATCACCCGCCCAGACTAGCGAACCCGCGCCCCTCTAGACTGGCCGCATGCCCCTCGAACTGATCCTGGCCGTCCTCGCCCTCGTCGCGGTGGTGGCCCTGGCCGTCGTCGTGATCGGCCACGTGGTCTCCGGCCGGCGCCGCGACCGCGAGATCGCCGCCCTGCGCGCGGACCGCCAGTCCCTGGCCGCCCGTGTCGAGGAGCTGCGGGAGCGCGTCGTCGCCACCGAGGAAGCCGCGGCGCCCTCCCACGAGGTGGCGCTGATCCTCAACCCCGTGAAGAACGACGCGGAGCAGGTCCGCGGCAAGGTGATGGACGCCGTGCGGCACTACGGGTTCGGCGAGGCGCTCGTGCTGGAGACGGCGGAGGACGACGCCGGCACCCAGATGGCCCGGGACGCGATCGAGGCGGGCGTCGGGCTCGTGATCGTGGCCGGCGGCGACGGCACGGTGCGGCTCGTGGCGGAGGAGCTCACCGGCTCCGGCATCCCGCTGGGCGTGGTCCCGATGGGCACGGGCAACCTGCTGGCCCGCAACCTCGACCTGCCGATCAACGACCTCGAGGAGTGCATCCGCATCGCCCTCCACGGGCGCCGCCGCGTGATCGACACGGTGGACATCCGCCTCACGGACGCGGACGGCGGTCAGCGCCGGGACACGTTCACGGTGATCGCCGGCGCCGGCTACGACGCGGACATCATGGGCGACACCCGCGACGACCTGAAGAGCAGGGCGGGGTGGCTCGCCTACAGCGAGGCGGGGCTTCGCCACCTGGGCGGCGCGCGCCACGAGGTCACCGTCACCCTCGACGGCGGCACGACCAAGCGCTTCAAGGTGCGCAGCGTGATGGTGGCCAACTGCGGCATGCTCACGGGCGGCCTGGAGCTGCTGCCGGAGGCCAAGCTCGACGACGGCCTGCTGGACGTGGTGGTCCTCTCCCCGAAACACGCCCTCGACTGGGCACGGATCGCCGCCAAGACCCTGGTCCGCTCGAAGCGACCCATCCCCGTGCTCGAGACGGAGCAGGCCACGCGGGTCTCGATCCGCCTCGCCGAGCCGATGCCCTCCCAGCTCGACGGCGACGCGACCGGCGACGTCGTGGCCATCGACGCCCGCGTCCAGCCGGACACGCTCACCGTGATGATCGGGAACGAGGAGCGCGCCTCGGTGGAGTGAGCCGGCGGACGAGCCGGCCTCGGCGTCGAGGACCCGGGTCAGCGCCCGCGCAGCCCCTCGACCCACTCCCGGCCGGCCCGATAGGCCTCGTCCGAGGTGTGCGGCGCCACGACGGCGGCCCGGTGCTCGGCCCGCGGGTAGGAGCCGAGGAACCGCACGCCCGGGAAGATCCGGTGCAGGGCGGCCAGCGCCGCCCCCACGCGCTCCTCGGCGAGGTGCCCCTCGAGGTCGATCGAGAAGAAGTACTGGCCCAGCCCCGTGCCCGTGGGCCGGGACTCGATGCGCGAGAGGTTGACTCCGCGCGTCGCGAACTGGTCGAGGATCTCCCGCAGCGCACCCGGGTGGTCGTTCGGCAGCGGCACCGTGAGGGTGGTCTTGTCCGAGCCGGTGGGCGCGGGCAGTGAGCCGGGCCGGGAGACGAGCACGAAGCGCGTCACGGCGCCCGTCACGTCCTCGACCCGCTCCGCGAGCACGGGCAGACCGGTCTGCTCGGCCACGAGCGGTGCGCACACGGCGGCGTCGAAGGCCGCGCCCTCCAGCAGCAGGCGCGCGCCCGCGGCGGTGGAGGAGGCGGGGGTGAACTCCGCCGCGGGCAGGGTCGCCTCCGCCCACCCCCGCACCTGGGCCCACGCGTGCGGGTGCGTGGTGATGCGGCGGACGTCCCCGAGCCCCGTGACCCCGGGCCGCCCCACGAGCACGAAGCTGATGGGGACGAGCACCTCGGCCAGGATCTGCAGCTCGTCGCCCAGGGCGATGTCGTCCAGGGTGGCGGAGACGCCGCCCTCGACCGAGTTCTCGATGGGCACCATCGCCCGGTCCACCTCGCCGGCCCGGACCGCGGCCAGGGCCGAGATCACCGACGCGGCGGGCACGAACTCCGAGCCCTCCTCATCCGCGACCCGGCGGAGCGCCGCCTCCGTGAAGGTGCCCTCGGGGCCCAGGAAGGCGTAGCGGGGACGCTCAGGGCTCACTTGACGGTCGGCTCGGCGTCGCCGTCGGCCTCCATGGGCTTGCCAGCCTCGAGCCACGCGCCCGAGCCGCCGGCCACGTTGATCGCCGAGTAGCCGCGCCCCACGAGGAACTCCGCGGCGCGCGCGGAACGGCCGCCCGTGCGGCAGATCACGTGGTAGTCGGTGTCCGGGTCCAGCTCGTCCAGGCGGTCCGGCAGCTGGCCCAGCGGGATGTGCTGGGCGCCGGCGGCGCGCCCCAGGGCCCACTCGTCGTCCTCGCGCACGTCCAGGATGGGGGCGTCGGCGGGGATCTGGTCCACGGTCACGGTCTCGAAGTTGCTCATGGCTCCACCCTACGGCGGCGCCCGGACACCACAAGGCTGGCTACCCTCGTCCCCATGGAGAACTCCGCCGCCCGCACCGCCCGACTCCTCGACCGCTCCGCCGTGGAGCTGCGGGACGCGCTGGCCGCACGCGAGCTGTCCGCGCGCGAGGTCACCCGGGCCGCGCTCGACGCCGCCCACGCGAACGCCGACCTCGGCGCGTTCGTGGTCCTGGACGAGGAGCGCGCTCTCGCCCGGGCGGACGCGCTCGACGCCGAGTCCGCGCGCCGCGGCTCGCACGCCGCCGGCTCCGGCGCGGACGCCCGGCGCGCAGCGGGCGACGACGTCGTCCCCGCCTCCCTCCACGGCCTGCCGGTGGCGTTCAAGGACCTGGTCGACGTGGCCGGGCTGCCCACGCGGCAGGGCTCCGCCCTGCTGGCCGACGCCCCGCCCGCCGCCGAGGACGACCCGCTCGTGGCCCGCCTCGGCTTCGCGGGGACCGTGACCCTCGGCACGACCACGGTCCCCGAGTTCGGCCTCGACTCGTACTCGGAGAACCTCGTGGACGCCCCCGCCCGCAACCCCCTGGACCCGGCGCGCACGCCCGGCGGCTCCTCGGGCGGCTCGGCCGCGGCGGTGGCCGCCGGGATCCTGCCGTTCGCCCCCGGCTCCGACGGCGGCGGCTCGGTGCGCATCCCCGCCGCGGCCTGCGGGCTCGTGGGCCTCAAGCCGGGCCGTGGCACGCTGCCCACGGACCGGTCGGAGGACACCGTCCGCAACCTCACCGTGGCCGGCCCTCTCGCCCACACCGCGGCGGACGCGGCCCTGCTCTTCGACGTCCTCGCCGGCACGGAGGGCTTCGCCGGCCGCGCCCTGACGGACGTGCGCAGCACCGTGGAGCGGGCGAGCGCGGGCGAGCTCGGGGACCCCCGGCGGATCGGGGTGACCATGGCCTCGCCCTTCAGCCCGGACGTGGAGATCACGCTGGCCCGCCCCGCGATCGCCGCCCTCACCCGTGCCGCGGCCGCCCTGGGCGGCGGCGGCCACCGCGTGGAGGAGTTCAGCCCCTACTACGGCGAGGACTACCACCGGGACTTCCGCACGGCGTGGACCTCGGGCCTGCTCGAGGCGCCCCTGCCCGACGGCGCCGAGGTGCACCTGGGCGCCGTCGCGGCCTCGTTCCTGCGCTCCGCGCGGGCGACGGGCGCCGAGGAGATCAGAGCCGCCGTCGCGCGCCTGGAGGAGTGGGCGCACGGGATGCGCGCGCAGTTCTCGGACGTGGACGTCGTGATGACGCCCGTGCTGGCCACGGCGCCGCCCCTCGTGGGGCACTTCCTCGCCATGGCGCCGGAGGAGAACTACGCGGCGCAGTGCGCCTTCACCCCCTACACGTCCATGGTCAACGTGATGGGCCTGCCCGCGGTGTCCGTGCCCGTGCTCACCGACGACGACGGCCTGAGCTGGTCCGTGCAGCTCATCGGCCGGGCGGGCACCGAGGGGGCCCTGCTGCAGCTCGCGGCGCACCTGGAGCTGCTGCTGGCGGGGTGAGCGGGGCCCCGCGGTCTCCGGTGATCAGGCGTCCAGGCCCTGGACGGCGTCGTTGTACACGGCGTCCATGGACATGCCCATCACCACGATCAGGAGGATGAACCCCACGACGAGCAGCGCCAGCAGCGCGAGGGAGATGTAGTTCATCACCAGCCCCGCGATGGCCATGCCGCGGCCGTTGGGCTCCCGCTTGAGGCCCATGTGGCCCAGCACCACGCCCACGATGGGCGGGAAGAACAGCATGAGGCCGCCGACCAGGGACACGATGCCGAGGATCATGGAGGACACGGACAGCCCTGTGCCCGCGGTCTGCCCCGGTGCGAGGGGCTGGCCGCCGTACGTGTAGGCGGGCATGCCGCCGCCGTACGCGCCGTAGGACCCCGGGGCGGTCCCGTAGGCACCCGGGGATGCGCCGTCGCCGCCCCGGCCGTACGGTCCGGGCGCGGTGGTCTCCGGCCCACGCGTGCCGGAGGCGTCCGGCCAGCCGGCGGCGCTCGACCCGTTCGCGCCGTCGGCGGAACCGCTCCCGTACCAGCTCGGCTGGGACGCGGGAGCGCGGTGCGGGTCGGGCTGGGCGTTCGGCTCGGTCATGTCACCAGTCTAGTCGGCAGGGCCTCACGCGCCCCAGGCCCGGTCACTGGCCACCGGACCCGCCCGCCGGTCACCGCGCTGCCGAACCTGCCCCACCGGACCCGCCTCCACGCGAGCTGGGCGCAGTACTGCCAGGCAACCTCGGGGGTTGCCTGGCAGTACTGCGCCCAGCTGAAGGGCAGGCGCGCCGGACAGGCGCTCCAGGCCGATGCGCCCTGGGCCCGCTCACTCCCCGCCCGCCTCCCGCAGGAACCCGGAGAACCCTCCGGGGGTGCGGCCCACCAGGCGGGCCGAGGTGCAGACGCGCGCGCGGTCCGTGGCGATCACCCGCTCCTCACCGAGTGCCCGCACCGCCCCGGTGAGCTCCACGTCCTCGTGCTCGGGGACGGCCGGGAAGCCGCCCGCGGCCTCGTAGAGGGACCACGGCAGGCCCAGGTTGGCGCCGTGCACGTGGGGGTGCCCCTCGCCGTGGCGGTAGGCGGCCCGCCAGGCCTCGAGCGCGGCGTGGCGGGCGGTGCCGGCGGCGCCCTCCGCCGCTCCGGAGCCCTCACCGGAGCCCGCGCCGCCTGCCTCCAGCTCGAC
This sequence comes from Micrococcus sp. M4NT, assembly GCF_033790745.1. Classification (NCBI taxonomy): domain Bacteria; kingdom Bacillati; phylum Actinomycetota; class Actinomycetes; order Micrococcales; family Micrococcaceae; genus Micrococcus; species Micrococcus sp. M4NT. Next base: position 64,409 of record NZ_JAMYEH010000009.1, on the reverse strand, counting down.
GTCCACGGTCCCGAGCACGAGGGCCTCCCGCTCGCCCGCCGTCGTCGTCTGGGCGAGGAGCCAGTCGGCGGGGACGCGCGAGTCCGCGTCCGTGGAGGCGAGCCAGAGGCGCTCCGCGGGCACGTCCGGGAAGAGGCCGCGCGCGTGCCCCGCCGCGGCCCTGCGGGCCCGGCCGACGCCGCCCTCGCCGTCGCCGAGCTCGAGCACGTGGAGACGCGGGTCCGCGTGGCGGGCGCGCTCGGCGACCGACACGGTGGCGTCCTCGCACCCGTCCGCCGCCACGACGACGGCCGCGGAGCCCTGCGCGTGGTGCTGCTCCCAGCGGTCCACGGCCGTGCTCAGCGCCGCGAGACAGCCGGGCAGCAGGGCCTCCTCGTTCCGAGCCGGCACCACGACCACGGCGTGGGTGGCCGCGGCCGCGCGCACGTGGAGGCTGATCCGGAAGTCGTCCTCGGTGTGCTCGGCATGCAGGCGCCAACGCGGGTCGGCGGCCACGCGGGCGTGCACCGTGTCCCCGTCGAGGGGCCAGCCCTGGATCGGGTGGCGCCAGTGGCACAGCAGCAGCTCCCCGCCGGGGGCGAGGTCCTCGGCCACGCGGTCGAGCATGGCGTCCAGCTCCTCGGGCTGCAGGAAGTAGCCGATCTCCGAGGCGATCACGAGGTCGGCCCCGGCCGCGTCCGCGGGCCACTCCCCCGGCAGCACCGCGCGGCGCACCTCGGCATCGGGCAGGCTCGCGAGCCGCTCGGCCGCCCGCTCCACCGCCACCGGAGAGGCCTCGAGCCCCACCACGCGCTCCGCCCGCTCGGCCACCTGCGCGGTGAGCACGCCGATCGACGCGCCCGCCTCCACCACGGTGCCGTACCGCGGGCGGGTCAGCATCGCGAGGGTGAGCGCGCGCTTGCGGGCCTCGTAGGGGGAGCTGAGGTACCGCCACGGGTCCGCGTGCTCCCGGTACAGCCGGTCGAACACGGCCGCGGCGCGGCCGGCGTCGGCGTCCTCGGGGCCGGAGTAGCGGTGCACCTCGAAGGGCCGCTCGTGGTGGGCCAGGACGTTCGGGCCGAGGATGGCCTCGTCGCCGGGCGCCTCGGACAGCGGCGCCACCTGGGAGGCGTGCGCGGCGAGGGAGGCGCGGCGGGCCGCCCGGTCCTCATCGGTGAGGGGCAGCCGCCGGTAGCGGCGCGCGGGCAGGTCCGCGGGGTCGCCCCAGTGCCAGAACCAGATGGGGAACGCGCACAGCGGCAGGTCGCGCTCGCCGGCCAGGTCCGCGACAACGGCGCCCACCGCCTCGTGGTCCGCGTGCCCGTCCCCGGGGTCATGGGAGGCGAGGACGACGGCGCCGTCCGGGTGCGCACGGAGGTGCTCCTCGATCGCCGCGACGACCGCCTCCCGCACCGCGTCCGCGTGGTCCGCGACGCCGGAGTCGGGCAGGCCGAGCGAGGTCCAGGTCAGCGCCTCGCGGCGGTCCCCGCCGTCCGGGCCGGTGCCGGCCGCGAGCGCGTCCATCGCGTGGTCCATCTCCCCGCGGCGGATCCGGACGAGGTCCTCCGGCGTGTGGGTCGGCGAGTCCGGGTGGGAGGCCTCGCCCGCGGTGGCCACGAGCACGCGCACGCCGGCCCCGCCCCGCAGCGCCGCGCGGATCAGGCCGGTGGCGCCGAGCGTCTCGTCGTCGGGATGCGCGACGGCGACCAGCAGCAGGGTGCGCGGGGTCCAGTCCGGCGGGGTCAGGGCGGGCAGCTCGGCGATGCCCCCCGCGGCCCAGGCGTCCTCGGAGGTGCCGGCGTCCAGGTGGGAGAAGCTCACCAGGCCCACGCACCGTCGGTGGTGGGGACCGGCGCCGCGTCCCGAGCGTCCCCGCGCTCCAGCAGGGCCCGGCCGAGGCGTGCGTCGTCGCGGTGGCCGTGGTGCTGGCGCAGGTAGACCTGCAGGTCCGCCACGGCCCGCGCGTGCCGCGCGTTCCCCGTGAGCGGGCCGGGACCGGTGGCCTGCCCGACGACGTCGAGCACCTCCGTGCACAGCTGCGTCACGGTGCCGCGGATGCGGTCGGCCTCGAGCATGCCGTCCCCGTGGTCGAGGCGCCCCGCGTCCACGTCGGCGGCCGCGCGCGCGAGGAGGGTGCCCATCGCGTGCAGGAGGCGGTCGACCCGGCCGAGCGCGGCCTCGCCGACCTGGTCCGGGCCGGGGCCCGCGCCCGCCGCCCGCCGCCGCAGGGAGTCCCGCAGGGCGCGCGCGATGCCGACGGCCCCGCCGAACCACACCGCGGCCACCCCGATGCCGCCCCACGCGAAGCCCGGGCGGGTCAGGTACCACTCGTCCTCGCCGACGGGCTCGCCGGGGACGTCCGCGAAGCGCAGGCCGACGGTGGTGATGGGGGCCAGGCCGAGGGCGGGCCACGCGGCGTCGGCCGCCGTCACACCGGGATCGCCGAGGTCCACGAGGAGGGCGTGGCGCACGCCGTCGCCGTCCTTCGCGGTGACGACCGCGTGGGAGCACTCGTCCGCGAGAGAGCACCAGGGCTTCTCGCCGTCGAGGCGCCAGCCGTCGTCGGTGCGGCGCACCGTCGGGGTCTGCCCGCCCGACTCGGACGCGTAGACGCCGAGCAGGCCCTCCGGGGCGGGGACGCCGGCCTGGGACAGGATCGAGAGCGCGTCCAGGTGGGGCTCGAGCACCCGGGCGGCGGAGAGGTCCTGCGCGGCCACGGAGGCGAGCAGCTCCCACTGCTCGCGGGTGGCGCCCTCGCCGGTCAGCGGGAGGTCGAGAGGGGCGTCGCCGTCGGCCGCGCCCTCCCGCAGCAGCGCCACCATCGGGGCGACGTCGCCCCCGCAGGCCGCAGCAGTCGAGAGGAAGGCGGCGTCGTCGCGGGGAAGCACGCGGGCGCCCGTGGGGAGCGGCCCCCGCTCTCCCCGTGTCGACGACCGCTCCCCGGAGACCAGGGGGAGCCGGACGGGCTCGGGTGCGCTCATGACGGGGCCTTTCTTCCGCGTACGGCCGCGGTGCCGCACTGGGCATTCACCCTAGCGAGCGGCCCCGGAGCGGGGGAACGGCCCGGGGCCGGGGCGTCACACGCGGAGACGGACGTGGCAGGGGCGGCTTTCTTGACAAGTTCCAGAAAAGGCGGTGACATGGGGCCCATGCGCCCGTCGTCGACAGCCCCGCTCCCCGAGCATGCGCTCCTGCGCGACGCCGGGCTGCGTGTGACGCGCCCACGGCTCGCGGTGCTGACCGCCCTGCGCGCCCACCCGCACGCGGACGCGGCCGCCGTCCTGACCGCGGCGCGGGAGGCCCTGCCCTCCGTCTCGCACCAGGCGGTCTACGACTGCCTCCACGCGCTCACCGAGGCCGGGCTCGTCCGCTCGATCCAGCCCGCCGGCTCCGCCGCGCGCTACGAGATCCGCCGCCATGACAACCACCACCACCTCGTGTGCCGCGGGTGCGGCGCCGTGGTCGACGTGCCGTGCCACACCGGGTCCGCCCCGTGCCTGCAGGCGCAGTCGGACCACGGGTTCCTCATCGACGAGGCCGAGGTCTACTACTGGGGCCTGTGCCCCGCGTGCCGCGACGGACAGGACGAGGCGGCCCCGCCGTCGTCGTCCGCCGCGGCCCCCTGAGCCCCCCATCCACCCCGCGACCCCACCTTCCGTCCCCGAAAGGATCACGCCATGAGCGCTGAAGAGAAGAACCTCCCGCACGGCGAGGAGAGCACCACCGTCGGCGAGATGAACGACACGGTCGCCGTCGGCCAGCCCACCGCGCCCCGCCACGACGCCGACGGCCCGGACACGGCCACCGACGCCGCGGCCACGAACCCGCAGTCGGACGCCGCCGAAGGGAAGTGCCCCGTCGCGCACGGCGCCCCGCTGGCGCACCCGACCTCCGGCGACGCCAACCAGCAGTGGTGGCCGAACCGCCTGAACCTGAAGATCCTCGCGAAGGACCAGCCGGTCCAGCGCCCCGAGGACGGCGGCTTCGACTACCCGGCCGCGTTCGAGAAGCTCGACCTCGCCGAGGTGAAGGCGACCATCGCCGAGGTGCTCACCACCTCCAAGGACTGGTGGCCGGCCGACTTCGGCAACTACGGCCCGTTCATGATCCGCATGGCCTGGCACTCCGCGGGCACCTACCGCGTGACCGACGGCCGCGGCGGCGCCGGCGAGGGCCAGCAGCGCTTCGCGCCCCTGAACTCCTGGCCGGACAACGCCTCCCTGGACAAGGCCCGCCGCCTGCTGTGGCCGGTCAAGAAGAAGTACGGCCAGTCCCTCTCCTGGGCCGACCTGATCGTCCTGGCCGGCACCGTGGCCCACGAGGTCATGGGCATGCCCACCTTCGGCTTCTCCGGCGGCCGCATCGACGCCTATGAGCCCGCCGACGACGTCTACTGGGGCCCCGAGACCGAGTGGACCAACGGCGGCGCCGAGCGCTACAAGGGCGACCGTGAGCTGGACAACCCGCTCGCGGCCGTCGAGATGGGCCTGATCTACGTGAACCCGGAGGGCCCCGAGGGCGAGCCGGACCCGCTGAAGTCCGCCAAGGACATCCACGAGACGTTCGCCCGCATGGGCATGAGCGCCGAGGAGACCGTCGCGCTGATCGGCGGCGGCCACACCTTCGGCAAGACGCACGGCGCCGGCCCCGTGGAGGGCAACATCGGCGCCGAGCCCGAGGCCGCGGACATCGAGCAGATGGGCCTGGGCTGGAAGAACGCCTACGGCGAGGGCAAGGGCCGCGACACCATCACGTCCGGCCTCGAGGTCACCTGGACCTACCACCCCACCCGCTGGGACAACGAGTTCTTCCACATCCTCTACGCGTACGAGTGGGAGCTCATGGAGTCCCCGGCCGGCGCGAAGCAGTGGCGCCCCGTCAACGGCGGCGGCTCCGACATGGTGCCCGAGTCCGACTTCAAGGGCCGCCGCGAGCCCCGCATGATGACCTCGGATCTCGCCCTGCGCTTCGATCCCGTGTTCGGCGAGATCTCCCGGCGCTTCAAGGACGACTTCGCCGCGTTCCAGGACGCCTACGCCCGCGCGTGGTTCAAGCTGACCCACCGCGACATGGGCCCGATCGCCCGCCACTACGGCCCCGAGGTGCCCGCCGAGGAGCTCGTGTGGATGGACCCGGTCACCGCCCCGGCCCAGGTCCCCGGCGACGCCGAGGTCCAGGCCGTCAAGGACGCCGTGGCCGGCTCCGGCCTGTCCGTGACGGAGCTCGTGAAGACCGCGTGGGCCGCGGCCTCCTCCTTCCGCTCCTCGGACAAGCGCGGCGGCGCGAACGGCGGCCGCATCCGCCTCGAGCCGCAGCGCTCGTGGGAGGTCAACGAGCCGGCCGTGATCGGCCCGGTCATCGCGAAGCTGGAGCAGATCGCCGAGCAGACCGGCGTCTCCTTCGCCGACACCCTCGTGATCGCGGGCAACTGGGCCGTGGAGAAGGCGGCCGCCGATGGCGGCGTGCCCGTCTCCGTGCCCTTCACCCCGGGCCGCGGCGACGCGACCCAGGAGCAGACGGACGTGGAGTCCTTCGGCCACATGGAGCCCAAGATCGACGGCTTCCGCAACTGGGATCCGCGCCCGTCCAAGCAGTTCCCGTCCGAGTTCGCGCTCGTGGACCGCGCCAACCTGATCGGCCTCTCCGCCCCGGAGATGACCGTGCTCGTGGGCGGCCTGCGCGTGCTGGGCGCCGTGCACGGCAGCACCACGGACGGCGTGTGGACGGAGAACGTGGGCGTCCTGTCCCAGGACTTCTTCACCTCCATCACGGACATCGACACGCAGTGGGAGAAGGTGGCCGAGGGCCGCTACCGCGGCGTGACCGCCGAGGGCAAGGAGCTCTTCGGCACCCGTGACGACCTCGTGTTCGGCTCCAACTCGGAGCTGCGCACCCTGTCCGAGGTGTACGCCGCCGACGACGCCAAGGAGAAGTTCGTGCGCGACTTCGTGGCCGCGTGGGCCACGGTCATGGACGCGGACCGCTTCGACGCGCGCCGCGCCGCCAAGGAGTCCGCGAACCAGGGCTGACGCCCCTGGGCCTCGGACGCCCGGACACGCCGAGGTCCTGGCCGGACGACGACGGGCGCTCACCCTCGCGGGTGGGCGCCCGTCGTCGTGGGGGGGGGTGGGTGCGTCAGGCCAGGACCGTGCGGCAACCGCGAGTTCTTCCCCCGCTCACCCGCGCGTGCCAAGGTGAGGGGCATGACCGAGAACGCCGCTCCCGTCCCCGCCTCCCAGCGCCCCGGCACCCCCGCACTGCCGGAGGACCTGATCGACGTCGAGGCCCTCCTCGAGGCCTACCGCACGGGCCACCCGGACCCGTCCGACCCGGCGCAGAAGGTCGTCTTCGGCACCTCCGGCCACCGCGGCTCCGCGTTCAAGACCTCCTTCAACGACGACCACATCGCCGCGATCACGCAGGCCGTCGTCGAGTACCGGGCGCAGCACGGCATCACCGGCGCCGTGCTGGTCGGCAAGGACACCCACGCCCTCTCCGAGCCCGCGCAGGACACCGCGGTGCAGGTGCTGCTCGGCAACGACGTCGAGGTGCTCGTGGACGCGCGCGGCGGCTACACGCCGACCCCGGCCGTCTCCCACGCGATCCTGCACCTCAACGAGGGCCGCGACCTCACGCCGGCGGGCTTCTCCGCCGACGGGGACAACGCCGGTCTCGTGGACGGGCTGGTCATCACGCCCTCCCACAACCCGCCCGCCGACGGCGGCTTCAAGTACAACCCTCCGCACGGCGGCCCCGCGGACACCGAGGCCACGTCCTGGATCGCGAACCGCGCGAACGAGCTGCTCGCCGCGGGCCTCGACGGCGTGCGCCGCGTGGGTGCGGACGAGGTCGCCGGCCATCCGAAGCTGGGCGAGTTCGATTTCCTGGACCGCTACGTCACGGACCTGCCCGAGGTGATCGACCTCGAGGCGATCCGCGAGGCCGGCGTGCGGATCGGCGCGGACCCCATGGGCGGCGCGTCGGTGGCGTACTGGGGCGAGATCGGCAAGCGGCACAGGCTGGACCTGACCGTGGTGAACCCGGAGGTGGACCCGCGGTTCGGCTTCATGACGCTGGACTGGGACGGCAAGGTCCGCATGGACTGCTCCTCCCCCCACGCGATGGCCTCGCTCATCGAGCGCATGACCCCGGACGCGGACGGGGTGGCCCCCTTCGACGTCGCCACCGGCAACGACGCCGACGCGGACCGTCACGGCATCGTCACCCCCGACGGCGGGCTGATGAACCCCAACCACTTCCTCGCGGTGGCCATCGACTACCTCTACCGCAGCCGGAAGGGGTGGCCGCAGGACGCGGGCGTCGGGAAGACCCTCGTCTCCTCGTCGATGATCGACCGCGTGGCGCGCGACCTCGGGCGCGACCTCGTGGAGGTGCCGGTGGGCTTCAAGTGGTTCGTGCCCGGCCTGCTGACCGGCACGGGCGTGTTCGGCGGCGAGGAGTCCGCGGGCGCGTCCTTCGTGACCTTCGACGGCGACGCCTGGTCCACGGACAAGGACGGCCTCCTGCTGTGCCTGCTGGCCGCGGAGATCATCGCGGTCACGGGCCAGTCCCCGTCCGAGCGCTACCGGGACCTCGTGGCCCTGCACGGCGCCCCGGCCTACGCGCGCATCGACGCCCCGGCCACCGCCGAGCAGAAGGCCCGCCTCAAGGAGCTCACCGCGGACGACATCACCGCCGAGACCGTGGGCGGCGAGCAGATCCTCCACGCCCTCACGACCGCCCCGGGCAACGGGGCGGCGATCGGCGGGCTCAAGGTGGTCACGCAGAACGCGTGGTTCGCCGCGCGCCCCTCCGGCACCGAGGACGTCTACAAGATCTACGCGGAGTCCTTCCTGGGCGAGGAGCACCTGGCGCAGGTGCAGCAGGACGCGCAGCGGCTGGTGGACGGCGTCATCGGCTGAGCGCGGAGGCGCACCCTGCCGCCGCCCAGCCCGCCTGGGTAGCGTGGGCTCCATGAGCAACGGCACCCCCGAGCAGCCCCGTCCCCGCCACGCGAGCGAGGAGCCGGACACGACCCGCACCGACGCCGCCTCCCCCCACGACGGCAACGTCACGGACACCGCGGACACCGCGGACGACGCAGCGGCGACCGGCACCCCGGCCCTCCTGACGACGGCCGGGGCCCTCCCGGAGGGCCTGGCCGCGGACGTCGGCTGGGACCTCGGCGAGGACGAGCCCGAGGAGGAGACCGCCGAGCCCCTGCGCGAGCCGCTGCCCACCGAGGCCCTGCCGATCATGCCTGCCGGCACCCGACCCGAGGAGCCGCACGCCGCCGTCGGGAGGCTGCGCGCCGCCGCCCGCCTGCGCGCCGCCCACCCCCGCACCGTGCGCCTGCACCAGCTGCGCGGGCTGAAGCGGATGCTCACGGAGCAGCAGGAGCGGTTCGTGAACGCCCTGGGCGAGGACCTCGGCAAGGCGCCCACGGAGGCGCTGATGACCGAGGTGATCTCGGTGCGCTCGGAGGTGGACCACGCGATCCTGCACCTGAGCGAGTGGATGGAGCCGCGGCCCGCGAAGCTGCCGCTGACCCTGCAGCCCGCGAGCGCCGAGGTGCGGCCACGGCCCAAGGGGCTCGTGCTGATCATCGGCGCGTGGAACTACCCCGTGCAGCTCACGCTCGCCCCGCTGGTGGGCGCGCTGGCGGCGGGCAACGCCGTGGTCATCAGCCCCTCGGAGAAGGCGCCCGCCACGGCCCGTGCCCTGCAGGAGCTGCTGCCTCAGTACCTGGACTCCGCGCTGATCTCCGTGGTGGCCGGCGGCAGGGACTGCAACACCGCGCTGCTCGCGGAGCCGTGGGACCACATCCTCTACACGGGCGGCGAGCGCGTGGGGCGGATCGTGTACGAGGCCGCGGCCAAGACGCTCTCCCCCGTCACGCTGGAGCTGGGCGGGAAGTCCCCGGCGGTGGTGACGCCCGCGCGCAACACGGGGGCGATGGCCCGCCGCCTCGCGTGGGCCAAGTTCACCAACGCGGGCCAGACGTGCGTGGCCCCGGACTACATCCTCGCCGTGGGCGAGGAGGCCCACGCGCAGGTGGTGGCCGAGCTGCCGAAGGCGATCCGCGAGTTCTACGGCGCGGAGCCGCGCGAGTCCAAGGACTACGGCCGCCTCATCTCCGCCGAGCACGCCCAGCGCCTCGCGGACATGGTGGAGAAGGACGTGGCTGCCGGCGCCGAGGTGCTCGTGGGCGGCGAGGTCGACCCGGCCGCGCGCTACATGGCGCCCACCGTGGTCACGGGCGTGCAGCCGGACGGTGCGCTCATGCAGGAGGAGCTGTTCGGCCCCGTCCTGCCCGTGTTGAAGGTGGGGGCGTTCCAGGACGCGCTGGACTTCATCGCCGACCGCCCGCACCCCCTCGCGGCGTACCTCTTCACGGACCGCCCGCGCCTGCACCGCGCGTTCGACGAGCAGGTCCAGGCCGGCGGCCTCGGCTACGACGTCGCCCTGCTGCACGCCGGCATCACCACGCTGCCCTTCGGCGGCATCGGATCCTCCGGCATGGGCGCCTACCACGGGCAGGCGGGCTTCGAGACGTTCTCCCACCTGCGCCCGTCCATCACGAAGTCGGACCAGGTGGACACGCTCAAGACCGCGTACCCGCCGTACGGCTGGATGAAGCGCAAGATGATCCCGAAGATGCTCTGACATGGACAGCCGGCTGCGCCGCCTGCCGCCGGCCCTGGTGATGACGGGCCTCCTCGCCGTCACCGGGTGCGGCGCCGGGCCGACGTCGGGAGGGTCATCGGAGGGTGCCGGCGCCGGGTCCCCGAGCGGGGCGACGCCGTCGCGCATCTCCGCCTCCGACCTCGCCGCGCCCGGCGCGGCTCGGGGCCGGGGCGGCGATCTGCCGGTCGGCACGCAGCCCCACGCGGTGACGTCCCTGGCCTGGGACGGGCGCCCCGTGGCGACGGGTCCGTGGACGAGCGTGGACGTCGACACGGGCGCGCCGTTCACGTTCACCGCTCGGGAACTGTGCGGGCAGCCGCGCGTGGACGTCCTGAGCGTGACGCCGGACGGGTGGCAGGCGCACCCGAGCGAGGGCCAGCCGGCCGTCGCGTGCCTGCCCGAGGACGAGACCGCCTCGGCAACCGAGGCGGTGCGTCGGCTCTTCGACGGCCCGGTGGCCGTGGACGAGGCGGAGGACGGCGCGCTCACCCTGACGCGGGCCGGCGTCGAGCTGGTGCTGGCGCCGCGACGGTGAGGCTCAGCGCTGCGGCCAGAGGCCGCGGCGCGTGAAGACCTCCGCGAGGACGTCGGCACGGTCGGTCATGACGCCGTCGACGCCGAGGTCCAGGAGCCGCTCGATCTCCTCGGCCTCGTCCACGACCCACACGTGCACGGGCAGGCCCGCAGCGTGGCAGCGGCGCACGAAGTCGGCCGTCACCACCCGGATGCGCCCGTTCCGGATCGGCACCTGCACGCAGTCGATGTCGAGGGCGTGGCGGCGCAGCCACCCCGTGAGGCCAAGCGGGCCGAGCAGGACGAGCGCGGCGATGGCGGCGGCCCCGCCCGACGTCGCGATGCGGTGCGGGCCGTGCGCGCGCTCGGCGTGGCCGAGGGCGGTGAGAGAACGCCGGAAGAGGCGGCGGCGGGAGTCGTGGAAGGACGCGACGAGCACGCGGTCCCACGCCTCGTGCTCGGCGAGCAGGTGGGCCATGGCGGGGGCGGCCGCGCGGTCCTTGAGGTCCACGTTGAGGCGGGCCTCGGGGAGTGCGGTGAGGAGGTCGGCGAAGCGCAGGAGCGGCTCGCCGCCGACCGTGACGGAGTGGAGCTGCTCCCACGTGACGTCGGAGATCCGGCCGCGGCCGGTGGTGACGCGGTCCAGGGTCTCGTCGTGGAAGACCACGAGCACGCCGTCCTTCGTGGTGCGCACGTCCAGCTCGAGGTAGGCGAAGCCCGCATCACAGGCCGACTGGAACGCCGCCAGCGAGTTCTCCCGCTCGTTCCCGGCGCCGCGGTGCGCGAAGCCGAGGGGCCGGCCGGCACGGCCGGGCAGGGAGTCCGCGAGGTAGGCGGGGGCGGGACGGGGTGTTGGCCGGGGCGCACGCAGGGAGCGCGCGGGACGGGCACGCGGGGACGGCGACGGGCCTGAGAACGGCACGGTTCGGCGGGTCACGGGGTCAGGGTAGCGGGCGCCCGGAAACCTCCCGTTACGAGTCCGACGGCGACGAGGGTGCTTCCTAGACTGGACCCACCTCGTCCCCGTCTTCAGGAGCCCTCCGTGCCCCGCACCTCGTCCCGCTCGCGTGGCCGGGCCGGGCCGTCCTCGCGCCCCGTCCACCACCGCTTGATCTGGGTCGACGTCGCCCGCGGGCTCGCCCTGATCAGCATGATGATCGCCCACACCGCGCCCACCGGCGGCCCCGGCGGTGTCCTCAACCTCACCGAGCACCTCACGGCGGCCCTGTTCGCGGCGCTCGTGGGCGTCTCCGCCCGCCTCGAGGTCCAGCACCTGGGCATCGGCCGCGCGGCGGCCCGCGCGGTCATCCGGGCGCTCGTCCTCGCGGCGTGCTCCTGGCTCGTCGGGTTCTTCGGCGCCCAGGTGCACGACATCCTGGGCCACCTCGCCGTCGTCGCCCTCCTCACGGGCCTGCTCGCCGCGCTCCCGCTCGCCGCGCAGCTCGTCCTCGCCCTCCTCTCGGGGTCCGGCGGCGTCGCCCTCGTGGCCCAGGGCACGACGGCGGCCGTCGCCGCACTCCTGCCGCTGGCCGACGCGGTGGGCCTGCCCGCGGACCGCCTCGCGACGGGCGTGGCCACGATGCTCACCGACGCGCCCTACCGCCTGCCCCTGCTGCTCGCGTGGGCGCTGCTCGGATCGGTCGTACTGCGCACCCTGCACGGGACCCGCGAGGACCCGGCCCGCCGCATGCGCGTGGACGCGGTGTGGTGGGCGGTCGGCGGGGCGGCCCTGGCCGGCGTCGTCCTCGCGTCCTCCCGCGCGAGGACCGGTGCGATGCCCGTCCCGTACTCCGGCACCGTGCCCGAGGTCCTCGTGGACACCGGCCTGGTGCTGCTGGTGCTGGGACTGTGCGCCGCCGTCGTGCCGAACCACGCGAACCCCGCCACCGAGCTGCTCTCCATCCCGGGAGCGATGACCCTGTCCGTGTACGTGGCGCACCACGCCTACCTCGGGTGGGTGGCGCACCTGGCGGGGCCCGGCCCGTGGCGCACTCCCGGCGGCGCGGACGACACGTGGTTCAACGTGGTCGTGCTGATCCTCGGCGCGATCGCGCTGCCGCTGCTGTGGCGCACGTACGTGCGGTCGCGGCCCTGGCGGGCGGGCCCGATCGAGGGCGTGGCGCGCCTCGTGACGGACCGGATCGGCGGCCGCTGATGGCCCGCCGCGCCGACCTTCCCGCGGGCTCGCTCGAGACGCCCGCCGTCGAGTTCCACCCCGCCACCGCCACCGCCCCGCGGACCGCGTCCGCCCCGCGGGGTAGCCTCGAGACCGTGAGCGAGCGAACCACCTACCTGCTGGTCGACGGCGAGAACATCGACGCGACCCTCGGCACGTCCATCCTCCAGCGGCGCCCCCAGTCCGACGAGCGGCCGCGCTGGAAGCGCCTGCTCCACTTCATGCAGGACCACTGGAACCAGCCCGTCAAGGGCCTGTTCTTCCTCGCCATCGACGGCGAGATCCCGATCCCCTTCGTGCAGGCGCTCACCGCACTCGGCTACCAGCCGATCATGCTGCGCGGCGAGGGCAAGGTCGTGGACCTCGGCATCCAGAAGACCATGGCCGCGCTCCAGGCACGCGAGGACGACGTCGTCCTCGTCAGCCACGACGCCGACTTCGCCCCACAGCTGGCCGACCTGGCCTCCACCCCGGGCCGCCGCACCGGCATCATCGGCTTCGAGGAGTTCCTCTCCGGCATCCTGCGGGCCATCCCGGGCGTGGAGTTCTTCGACCTCGAGTACAAGGTCGAGGCGTTCGACTCGTCCTTGCCGCGCCTGCGCGTCATCGACGTCGCCGAGTTCGATCCGCTCGAATTCCTCTGAGCCACCGGGCCCCGTGCGTCAGCGCACCGGGCCGGGCTCCTCGAGGGGTAGCATCGGGCGGTGCTCGTAGAAGGTCTGCAGCACCACGGTGGTCCGCGTGTTCACGGAGGCCACGTGGCGGATCTCGTTGACGAGCGCCTCGAGCCCGCGTGGCGAGCCCACCCGGACGAACAGCATGTACGCCGCGTCCCCGGCCACGGAGTGGCAGGCCTCGATCGCGGCGATCCCCTCCAGGAGCTGCGGCGCGTCGTCGGGCTGCCGGGGGTCCAGCGGCGTGATCTCGATGAAGGCCGCGAGCGGCTTGCCGACCGCCTCGGGGTCCAGCAGCGCCCGGTATCCGGTGATCACCCCGCTCCCCTCGAGCTTGCGCAGCCGCGCTTGCACCGCGGACGAGGAGAGGCCGACCCGCTCCGAGAGCTGGGCGAGGGTGGCACGCGGATCGCGGGAGACCTCCGCGGCCAGGCGCACGTCGACGGGGTCGTCCATGGGCCGAACGCTAGCAGGCACGCCCCGTGTGCTTGACATCACACCCGTGAGGTGATGATTCTTCTGTCTACAGCCCGGATCGCGGGAGATTTACCGGCGACACAGCGACAGGAGGCGTTCATGACCACTTCTCTGCCCACGGAGCAGGCCATTATCGGCGAGCCGGAGGTCGTCGAGGACGCCCGCCACGCCGAGTCCCACCCGGCCTGGCTGCGGCTCAAGGCGGCCGCCACGGCACTCCAGGGACTCCAGGCCAAGGACGGCTCGGTGCCTGACCCCGTCGACCACCCCGCCGCCCGCGACCACGTCGCCGTGATCACCGCCGCCGTCGCCACGCTGGCCCCGCTCTTCCCGCACGACGCCGCCTACCTCGCCGCCCTGCCCCGCGACTTCGCGCGCTGGGAGGCGGACGGCTTCGGCGTGCCCGACTTCCTGGACTCCCTCGGGGCGTTCCAGCCCCAGGAGCACCGCGTGGACGGCATCCGTCACCTCGTGGTCTTCCCGATGTACACCCAGAACGGCTCGCCCGACCGACACGTCGAGGCCCTGATCGTGGAGGCCATCTGGCCGGAGTTCATCGCGGACCTCGAGGCCGGCGACTACGGCAACAAGCTCTTCCTGTCCCTGCGGCTGATCGACTTCACGCCGGGCTACGACACGAACTCAGCGGTGCTGTTCCCCGAGACCGTGGCGATGCGCGAGATCCCCACGTTCACGTGGGGCGCGATCTTCCAGGACCGCGAGGCGGCCCGCTTCCGCCGCGTCGTCGCCGCGGCCGCGGACATCACGAAGCTGGACCTGCCCGCCGACGCCGCGGAGCTCGTGGCGGACCAGGACCTCGCCGAGAGGACGTTCGTCATGTGGGACCTCATCCACGACCGCACGCACATGCGCGGCGACCTGCCCTTCGACCCGTTCATGATCAAGCAGCGCATGCCGTTCTTCCTCTACACGCTCGAGGAGATGCGCTGCGACCTGACCGCGTTCCGCGAGTGCGTCCGGATCGAGCAGGCCCTCACCGCCCGCGCGGAAGCCGGGGAGGACCTGACCGAGACGGAGCAGGCGACCCTGCGTCACGCGAAGCTCGTGCAATACGCCGTGCTCTTCGACCGCGTCTTCCGCTTCGCGCTCACCGGCTCCCGCGTGCGCAACTACGACGGCCTCGGCGGCCAGCTGCTCTTCGCGTGGCTCCACCGCCGGCACGTGGTGGAGTGGCGGGACGTGAAGCTCAGCGTGGACTGGGAGGGCCTGGCGCCGGCCGTCGTCGAGCTCGGCGACGCGATCGACCGGCTGTACTGGGAGTCCATCGACCGCCCCAAGACCGTGCACTGGCTCAAGGCCCACGAGCTGGTCGCGTCCGTGGTGGCCCCGCATCCGGCCTCGGCGTGGGCGCAGGGCCTCCCCCAGGACGTGCTGGCGGGCCCGCCGAAGGGGCTCACCGACCTCGTGCTCGACGACGAGTTCCCGCTCTCCATGTTCTTCGAGGCGCTCGAGAAGAAGATGCGGGGCGTCATCGCCTCCACGGCCGGCATCCGCGCCACGGACGCCTGAGGCGCGTCGCACGATGACCACCCACCGGAAGGGGACCGACATGCAGAGGATCCACGACGCCGAGAGCCGCGGGTTCGCCTCGGACAACTACTCCGGGGTGCACCCGGAGGTCCTCGCGGCGATCGCCGAGGCCAACGGCGGCCACCAGACCGCCTACGGCGAGGACGCCTACACCGCCCGGCTGCAGGAGGTGGTCCGCGGGCACTTCGGCGAGCAGGCGCAGGCCTGGCCGATGTTCAACGGGACGGGCGCGAACGTCGTCGCCCTGGAGTCCATGCTGCCGCGCTGGGGCGCGGTGGTCTGCGCGGACACCGCCCACATCCACGTGGACGAGGGCGGCGCGCCGGAGAAGGCCGCCGGGATCAAGCTCCTGCCCGTGTCCACCCTGGACGGCAAGCTCACCCCGGAGCTGATCGACGCCGAGGCGTGGGGATGGGGGGACGAGCACCGGGCCCAGCCCCTCGTCGTCGCGATCACGCAGTCCACCGAGCTCGGCACCCTGTACACGCCGGAGGAGATCCGCGCGATCACCGAGCACGCGCACGCGCGCGGCATGACGGTGTTCCTGGACGGGGCGCGGATCGCCAACGCCGCGGCCGCGCTCGACCTGCCGCTGCGCGCGTTCACCACGGACGCCGGCGTGGACGTGCTCTCCCTGGGCGGCAGCAAGAACGGGGCGCTCGCCGCGGAGGCGATCGTGGTGCTGAACCCGGACGCCGTGCAGGGCCTGGCCTACCTGCGCAAGCACCAGATGCAGCTCGCGTCCAAGATGCGCTTCGTCTCGGCGCAGCTGATCGCGCTCTTCGACGGGGACCTGCACCTGCGGATCGCCGGCCACGCGAACGCCATGGCCCGGCGCCTCAGCGACGCCGTGGCGGCCGGCATCGCGGACGGCTCCCTCCCCGGGGTGGCGCTGACCCAGAACACCGACGTCAACGCGGTCTTCGCGACCCTGCCGGCCGGCGTCGCGGACCGGCTGCGCCGGTCCTTCCGGTTCTACGACTGGGACCCCGCGACGGGCGAGGTCCGCTGGGTGTGCAGCTTCGACACCACGGAGGAGGACGTCGACGCGTTCGTCGCGGCCCTGCGCGAGGAGCTCGCCGCGGCGGGCTGACCCGAGGGCGACGCGCGCCGCGGCCGCGTCCGGGTGTAGAGTTCTGCGACCTCGAATCCGGGGTGGAGGCGCCCGACGTGCGCCCGCCCCCAGCGACGAAAGACCTCCGTGGACTCCAGAGACACCCCCGGCTCTGCCCTGCCGGCCGGCAGCACCGCCGCCGGCCCCGCCGCCAGCACCGCCGCCCTTCCCGCCCCGTCAGAGGCGCACAACGGCCTGCGCCGCACCCTGGCCGCCCGCCACCTGATGATGATCGCGATGGGCGGCGCCATCGGCACCGGCCTGTTCGTGGCCTCCGGCAACAGCATCGCCACCGCCGGCCCCGGCGGCGCGCTGCTGGCGTACGTCGTCATCGGCTTCATGGTGTTCCTGCTCATGCAGTCCCTCGGCGAGATGGCCACCTACCTGCCGGTCTCGGGCGCCTTCGAGGAGTACGCCACCCGGTTCGTCAGCCCCTCGTTCGGCTTCGCCATCGGCTGGAACTACTGGTACAACTGGGCGATCACGGTGGCCGCGGAGCTCGTCGCGGCCGCCCTGGTCATGCGCTACTGGCTCCCGGACGTCCCCTCGTGGGCCTGGTCCGCGCTCTTCCTGGCGATCCTCTTCGGCCTCAACGCGCTCTCCACCCGGGCCTACGGCGAGTCCGAGTTCTGGTTCTCGCTCATCAAGGTCGTCACCGTGGTGGTCTTCCTCGTCCTCGGCGTCATGATGATCGCCGGCATCCTCGGCGGCGCCGCCCCGGGCTTCGAGAACTGGACCACCGGCGAGGCCCCGTTCGTGGGCGGCGCCCCGGGCATCCTCGCGATCTTCCTGGTGGCCGGCTTCTCCTTCCAGGGCACCGAGCTCGTCGGCGTCGCGGCCGGCGAGGCGGAGGACCCGGAGAAGAACGTCCCGAAGGCCATCCGCACCGTGTTCTGGCGCATCCTGCTCTTCTACGTCGGCGCGATCACCGTGATCGGCTTCCTGATCCCGTACACCAGCCCCAACCTGCTGGGCAGCGGCGTGGAGGACATCTCGATCTCCCCGTTCACCCTGGTGTTCGAGAACGCCGGCGTGCTGGCCGCGGCCGCCGTGATGAACGCCGTGATCCTCACAGCGATCCTCTCCGCCGGCAACTCGGGGCTGTACGCCTCCACCCGCATGCTCTGGGCCCTGGCCGACTCGGGGAAGGCCCCGCGGTTCCTCGCCAAGGTCAACCGCCGCGGCGTTCCCATGAACGCGCTGCTGGTCACCACCGCCGTCGGCGCCCTGTGCTTCCTCACCACCCTCGTCGGAGACGGGGCCGCCTACGTGTGGCTCGTCTCCGCCTCCGGACTGGCCGGGTTCATCGTGTGGATGGGCATCGCGTGGAGCCACTACCGGTTCCGCCGCGCGTACATCGTCCAGGGCGGCCGCCTCGAGGACCTGCCCTACCGCGCCGCGCTCTTCCCGTTGGGCCCGATCGTCGCGCTGCTGCTGTGCACCGTGGTGGTCCTGGGGCAGGGGTACGGGGCGTTCGGCGAGGGCGTGGACCTGCTCGCCGCAGCCACCGCGTACCTCGGCCTGCCGCTGTTCCTGGCCCTGTGGCTCGGCCACAAGCTGGTCACCGGCTCGAAGCCGGTGCGCGCCGAGGACGCCGACCTCACCCGCGAGCGCTGGTGACCCCGGCGGGCAGGCCGGGCCGGTCGGCCGCGCCCGCCCGTCAGCCCTCCGGCAGCGCCAGCAGCTCCTCGATCGCCCCGGCCACGCCGTCGTCGTCGCAGGCCCCGACCACCGCGTCCGCCGCCGCGCGCAGGCTCACGTGGCCTGAGGCCACGGCGCAGCCGAGGCCCGCCCACGCGAGCATCTCGGCGTCGTTGGGCATGTCCCCGAAGGCGACGACGTCCGCCGGCGCGATCCCCCGGCTCGCCGCGAAGTCCGCGAGGGTGGCCGCCTTGTGCACGCCCGGCGCGGACATCTCCACGAGGGCCACGCCGGGCGCGGAGTGCGTCGCGCTGACGAGCTCCCCGAGCTCGGCGCGCGCGGCCTCCAGGAACGCGTCCGGCTCGAGGGCGGTGGAGCGGGCCATCAGCTTCACGACGACGGCCTCCGCGGGCAGCACGCCCTCGAGGGCAGCCGCGGCCGGCGTGGCGTCCTCGAACGCCGACGCCTCCGTGAACGCGGTCTCCCAGAAGAAGCCGTCCAGTGTCTCGGCGCCGAACGTGGCGGTGGGGTCCAGGGCCCGCAGCCGCTCGACCGCCGTCCACACCGTCCCCCGCTCCATCGGGCGGGACTCGAGCACCTCGCCGGTCGCGGGATCCACCACCACGGCGCCGTTGGAGCAGATCACCGGTCCGACGTCGCCCAGCTGGTCCGCGAGCGCGTCCAGCCAGCGCAGCGGCCGCCCCGTCACGAACACGACGACGACGCCCGCCTCGTGCGCCGACCGCAGCGCCGCGATGGTCCGCGGGGAGAGCCGCCCCGAGCGGGTGTGCGCGTAGCCGATGACGGTGCCGTCCAGGTCCGTGGCGACGAGCCGGGGGCGGCGGATCGAGGTCGGCAGAGGCATGCGTCGAGTCTAGGCGGGGTCCTCGCGAGGGGCGCGGGCAGTTGGCAGGATGAGCGCATGGACACCCAGAGCAGCGCCGCGCGCACCGCCCCCGCCCCCATGAGTGCGGCCCAGACCCCCCGCACCGTCACCGTCACCGGCGCGGCCGGCAACATCGGCTACGCGCTGCTCTTCCGGATCGCCTCCGGCGAGATGCTCGGCGCCGACGTCCCCGTGCGCCTGCGCCTGCTCGAGGTCCCGGCGGCGCTGCGGGCCGCCGAGGGCACGGCGATGGAGCTCGCGGACGCGGCGTTCCCCCTCCTCGCGGACGTCCAGGTCACGGGCGATCCCGCGGTGGCCTTCGACGGCGTGCAGCACGCCCTGCTCGTGGGCGCCCGCCCGCGCTCGGCCGGCATGGAGCGCGGCGACCTGCTCGAGGCCAACGGCGGCATCTTCGGGCCCCAGGGCCAGGCGATCAACGACCACGCAGCGGAGGACGTGAGCGTCGTCGTCGTGGGCAACCCGGCGAACACGAACGCGCTGATCGCCGCCTCCCACGCTCGGGACGTGCCGGCCGACCGCTTCACCGCGCTCACCCGCTTGGACCACAACCGCGCGGTCTCGCAGCTCGCGGCGAAGGCCGGCGTCGCGGTGACCGACGTGGACGGCATCACCGTCTGGGGCAACCACTCGGCCACGCAGTTCCCGGACCTCACCCACGCGCGCGTGCGGGTGGGCGGCGCCGACGGCGGCTGGCGCCCCGCGCTCGAGGTCGTGGACGCCGGATGGGCCGCCGAGGAGTTCATCCCGCGGGTGGCCGAGCGCGGCGCGGAGATCATCAGCGTGCGCGGGGCGTCCTCGGCGGCGTCGGCCGCGAGCGCGACGATCGACCACATGCGCGACTGGTTCCTCGGCACGGGCGTGGGCACGGACGGGCAGGCCCGGCGCACCTCCGCGGCGATCGTGTCCGACGGCTCCTACGGCGTGCCCGAGGGCCTGATCAGCTCGTTCCCGGTGGTGTCCGAGGGCGGGCAGTGGCGGATCGTGCCGGGCCTGGAGCCAGACGCCGCTCTGCTGCCGGACGCGGCTGAGCGCCTGGAGAGGACCGTGGCCGAGCTCGACGAGGAGCGGGAGGCCGTCACGGGGCTCGGGCTGCTCTGAGCGAGCCGGCTGGGGAACGGGCGGGCGCCAGGCGACGGGACGCCGCCCGCCCCTCAGGGTGGTCACGACACGCCGTCTGGAGACATGGCACGCGGCGTGTTGTGACCACTCTGCGTCCGACGGCGTCCGCCCGCGGCGTGTTGTGACCACTCTGCGTCGGACGGCGTCCGCCCGCGTCGTCGTCAGCCCGCGAGCTCGGCCCGCGTCGGCGGGTCGGCGCCCGGGCGGGACGCCGTGATCGCGGAGGCTCGGGAGGCGTAGATCAGCACGGACTCGACGTCGGCCGGGTCCATGGCGTGCAGCCGCTCCCGGTGGGCCGCGCCGAGCAGGGAGCGGTCGTCGAGGGCGGCCAGGAGCGCCGCGGTGAACGAGTCGCCGGCACCCACGGTGTCCGCGACGTCCACGGGGACGATCGGGCGCTCGCGCACGCCGTGTGCAGTGACGGCCACGATGTCCTCGGCGCCGCGCGTCATGACCACGAACGCCGGGCCCATGGCCTGCCACGCCTTCAGGGTCTCGAGCAGCGGCCGGTCCGGGTAGAGCCAGGCGATGTCCTCGTCAGAGGCGTGGACGACGTCGGAGAGGCGCACCGACTCCTCGGCGCGAGCACGGGCGAACACCCGGTCCGGGACGATGCTGGGCCGCACGTTGGGGTCGTAGCTGACGGTGGTCTCCGGGGAGAGCGCCTCGAGCAGACCCATGACCTCGGCGTCGCCGGGGGCGAGCATCGTGGCGATCGAGCCGGCGTGCACGTGCTTGAGGGACCCGCCGGCGGCCGCGCGGAGGTCCCGCACGAGGGCGGCGGCGGGCGGCAGCGTCCAGTCGAGGTCGAACTCGTAGCTGGCGGCGCCCGTCGGGTCCAGGCGCGCGGTGGCCTGCGACGTCGGGGAGGAGTCCGGCTCCAGGAGGCTGCGCACGCCGTTGCCCTCGAGATGGGCGGCGATCATGGCGCCGTACTCGTCCTGGCCGAAGCGGCCGGCGAACAGCACGGGGCGCTCCAGGCGGCTCACGCCGACGGCCACGTTCAGCGGGCTCCCGCCCACGTGCGCTCGGGGCGTGGCGGTGTCCGAGAGGACCACGTCCACCAGGGCCTCGCCGATCACTCCGAAGTACTCAGACACACCTCAAACGGTACCCTACAGACCGACGCGCGCCCCGAGCCGAAGCCCGGTCCGGCGCCCTCATCCACTCCTGAACGGCAAGGCGGCCATGGCCCACAGCACCCCCACCTCACCCGCTCGGCACGCCGACCCCTCCCGGGGGTTCGGCTGGCGCCTCCACGGCGACGGCCGCACCATCACGCCGGGCACCGTCGTCGCCCCGGACGAACGCCTCACCTGGCCACGCACCGTGGGCATCGGCGTGCAGCACGTGATGGCCATGTTCGGCGCCACCGTGCTCGTTCCCGCCATCACCGGCATGCCCGCGACGACGGCGCTGCTCTTCTCCGGCATCGGCACCCTGCTGTTCCTCGTGATCACCGGCAACCGCCTGCCGAGCTACCTCGGCAGCTCGTTCGCGTTCATCGCCCCGCTCACGGCGGCCACCGCGCTCGAGGGCACGGGCGCCGCGCTCGGCGGCATCATGGCGACGGGGCTGCTGCTCGCGGCGATCGGCGTCGTCGTGCACCTGTCCGGCACCGGCTGGATCCACGCCCTCATGCCGCCCGCCGTGATGGGCACCATCGTGGCGCTGATCGGCCTGAACCTCGCCGGCGCGACGACGGCGGCCATGCAGGAGGTGCCCCTGACCACCTTCGGCACGGCGCTGGCGGTGGTGCTCACGGCGGTGCTGTTCCGCGGCCTCGTCGGACGGCTGTCCATCCTCGTGGGCATCCTGGCCGGGTACGTGCTGGCGCTGGCCCAGGGCCAGGTGGACTTCACCGCGGTCGGCGAGGCGGCCTGGGTGGGCCTGCCGCCGTTCCACGCGCCCGAGTTCAGCCTCCAGGTGCTGCCGCTGTTCCTGCCGGTGGTGCTCGTGCTGATCGCCGAGAACATCGGCCACGTCAGGACCGTCGGCCTGATGACCAAGCGGGACCTCGACCCGCTCACCGGCCGCGCTCTGATCGCCGACGGCCTCTCCACCACCTTCTCCGGCCTGGGCGGCGGTGTCGGCACCACCACGTACGCGGAGAACATCGGCGTCATGGCGAGCTCGCGGGTGTACTCGACCGCCGCGTACTGGGTGGCCGGCCTCACCGCGATCGCCCTCGCCTTCCTGCCCAAGTTCGGGGCCGCCGTCGCGACCATCCCGGCCGGTGTGGCCGGCGGCGCCGGCATCATCCTCTACGGCATGATCGGCGTGATGGGCGTGCGGATCTGGGTCCAGAACCGCGTGGACTTCTCCAACACCATCCACCTCATGACGGCGGGCGCGGGCCTGATCGTGGCGATCGCGGACCCGCAGCTGACGGCGGGCGGGCTGGTGTTCGGCGGCATCACGCTCGGCACGATCGCCGCGCTCGTGGTGCACCACCTCATGACGGCCGTGGCCCGCTGGCGCGGCACCGAGCCGGTCCCCGAGGACGAGGACGCCGAGCGGTACGAGGCCACCCAGGCCGGCCGCCTCGGCTGAGGTGGGCGGCGAGCCCTGCCGGGGCTCACCGCGTCAGCAGGTACGCCGCCACGGCCCAGCCGTTCATGATCAGGTGCGCCAGGATGTTCATCGCGATGTTCCGGTACCGCCACCACAGCAGGCCCAGGAACAGGCCCGACGTGCCCTGCACCGCCACGATCAGTGCGGCATCCCGGGCCAGGTCCGTGGACCCGTGCGTGCCGAAGTGCATGAGCCCGAACAGCACGCACGTCAGCGCGATGCCCGCCGCGGGCCCCAGCCACACCTCCAGCCGCGTCTGCAGCCAGCGGCGGTAGAACAGCTCCTCGCCCACGCCCGCCGTCAGCGCCGTCACCGCCGCCCCGAGGAGCAGGAACGTCAGGTCGTCGCCGGAGAAGTCCGCGGCCGGCACCCACGGCGCCGCCTGGGACAGCCACGCCCACACCACGACGACGGCGAGCGGCGCCCACCAACGCCACGCCCCTCCAGCGCGGAGCACTTCCACCCCGCCACGCCACACGAAGCGCAGCGCGAGGGCGGGCAGCACCATGAACAGCAGGGCCTTCGAGAGCACGAAGTCCACGTCGGACAGCGGCGAGAGGCCGAGCCCGATCGTGAGCACGGCCAGCCCGACCAGGAAGGCCGTGCCGTGCCGGAACGCCCGCGCCTCTCCCATCACCGCCGGTTGGGACGTCCGACGGGGCGGCAGCAGGAGGGTCAGAGCGACACCCACCACGGGCGGCAGGAACACCTGCCACAGGGGCAGGGTCGGGGCGGAGGGGTCGGCGGAGACGGTCAGCCCGTTCGGATGGCCCAGGACCACTGACCCCACAGAGAGCGCATACGCCAGGGCGCACGCGGCCAGCACGGCCGTGCGCAGCGTCCGGGAGGCCCGCCCACCTCGGCCGCCCCCGTCGACGCCGCCTGCGCCGTGCGCCCCCTTCACCGCGGATGGGCCCCACGGCGCAGGGCTCGTCCTGTCGGCGGTGCTCGTCATGTCTGCCCGCCGGGTCATCGCGAGCTCCCGGGTCGCCGTCCCCGGCTCACGCCGACGAACGTCTGGACCAGCGGCGTGTCCGCCTCCTTGAGCCAGGCCAGGCCCACGTCCCAGCCGGGATGACGGGGGTCGCCGGCCTCGTAGGCGGCCCCCTCCGCGGACACCTCGCCCTCCATTCCCGTGTCCTCGACGGCGGCCTCGCCCTCGAGCTCCTGGAGCATCGCTTCGGCCTCGCGGTCGGCGCGGGACTTGCCCACGACGTCGTCCAGCGCGCTGGCCACGGGCAGCACCACGACGTCCTTGCGGCCGAACATGCGCGCCACGGACATCGGCAGCACGACGTGCCCGGTGCCGGACGCGGCGATCTCGATGGCCATGCGCTCGCCCGCGCCCGGCACCTCGGCCGGGTCCAGGGGGTCCTCGCTCGGGGCCGGGGCGAAGCGGGCGGGCTCGAGCTCCTCCTCGGGGTCGAGCTCGGCCATGGGCACGGGGCCGTCCGCGTCCACGTCCCACGCGGAGAGCAGGTGGTCCTTGCCCACGCACACCACGGGCAGCTCGGAGTACGAGGTGACCGTGTGCACGTGCCGCAGATCGACGCCGGCCGCGGTCAGCACCTCGTCCAGGGTGCGGTCGCGGCGCCACCGCACGTACCCCAGCTGGGGCAGCGGGTGCAGCGGAAGCCCGTAGGCGTCATGGGCGAGGTGCGCGAACTGCGCCGACTCGTCGTGGTTGACCAGCTTCACTACGCGCTCGCGCGAGCTGAACCGTCCGACCCACGTGGACGGCGTCGCCCCGGGGATGGTCGCCAGGAACAGCGTCTCGGGCGGGTTCTCCGCGACGTCGAAGCGCACCTTCGCCGCGGGGGCGTCGCGACGGCGGCCGGCGCCGCCCTTCGCCCCGCCGGCCTTGCCCGCACCCGTCTTGCCGCCGGGCCGTCCGGGCCGCGCGCCTCCGCCGGAGCGGGAGGGGCGGCCGCCTCGTGCGGGGCTCAGCGGACCTTCTCCTTCAGGAAGGAGACCGCGCGGCCCCAGGCGAGCTTCGCTTCGGCCTCCTGGTAGTTGCCCGCCGGGTTCTCGTCGTTGTGGAAGGCGTGGTCGGCGTCGTAGTAGAAGTACTCGACCTCCGCGCCGGACTCCTCGCGGATCTGCTGCTCCTGCTGACGGGCCTTCTCCACGGGGAACATCTGATCGCGCTCGGCGTAGTGGCCCTGGACCGCGGCGCGGACGCCGGAGAAGTCGCCGGGCACGCCCTGGCCGACCCCGTAGAACGGCACGGCCGCGGACACCTTCTCGCCCTGCTGGGCCGCGAGCGCCAGCACGAAGCCGCCGCCCATGCAGAAGCCGATCGCGCCGACGGTCTCGGAGGTGACCTCGTCGCGGGAGAGGAGGTAGTCGACCGCGCCGGCCAGCTGGCGGGCACCCTCCTCGGCGGGGAGGTTCTCCATCATCTCGCCGGCCTCGTCGCCGTCATGGGCGATCCAGCCGCCGTAGAGGTCCGGGGCGAGGGCCACGAAGCCCTCCTCGGCGAGGCGGTCGCACACGTCCTTGATGTGGTCCACGAGGCCCCACCACTCCTGGATCACGATCACGCCGTGGCCCTGGCCGGACTCGGGGAGGGCAAGGTAGCCGTGGCCCTGCTGGTCGCCGTCGCGGGAGGCGTCCTTCGTGGGCAGGTTGAACGAGACGTTCTGGTGCGGGGTCTTGGAAGCCATCATGCGCCCCACCCTACGGATCGCGCCCGGGGTGCGGCGAGGGCTGGTCGCACTCCGCGCTGTGGTCACGACACGCCGCGCACGCTCCGGGGCGGACGGCGTGTCGTGACCACAACGCGCCGGCGCGCCGGAGCGCCGAAGCGTCGGAGCGTCAGCGCTTCAGCACCTCAGCGCTTCGGCAGCAGGTGCGCGATCCGCTCCGCGAGCGCCGAGCGCTTGAGCTTCTGCGTGGGCGTGAGGAGCGCGGCGAGCTCCTCGGGGTCCGGCAGGAGCACCTTGTAGGAGCGCAGCCGCTCGGGCACGGGGACCTTCGCATTGGCGGCGTCGATGGCCGCGCCCACCGAGTCGCGGATCCGCTGCTCGGAGACCTCGATCATGCGCCCGGCCTCGTCCCTGAACCGCTCCGCGGTCTCGGCGCCGTCCCGCAGGCGGGCGGACACGGCGTCGGGCACCTGCCAGTCCGGCAGGTGACGCTGCACCCACGCGGCGAGGGCCTCGCGGTCCAGCAGGATCATGGCGGTGGGGTGGTCCAGGCCATCGCCGATCACCACGGCGTGGCCGACCGCGGGGTGCAGCTCCACCTCGCGCTCCCACGCGGCGGGGTTGATGGTCTTGCCGTTGGCGGTGACGATCACGTCCTTGACGCGACCGGTCACGGTGAGCCGGTCGTCGTCGTCGAGACGGCCGAGGTCCCCGGTGCGGAACCACTCGCCGTCGAACGCGGCGGCGGTCTCATCCTCGTCGGTGTACCCGGCGAACACGCCGGGGCCGCGCATCTGGATCTCGTCGTCGTCAGCGATCCGCACGGACATCCCGGGCAGGGGCAGGCCCACGGTGCCGGGGACCACGTCCCCCTCGCGATGGCCCACGGCGGGGGCGGTGGTCTCGGTGAGCCCGTAGCCCTCGAACACGGTCAGGCCCATGCCGGTGAACAGGCGCAGCAGGTCCGGGTCGAGCTTGGCCGCGCCGCACAGCAGGTGGGTCACCCGGCCGCCGAGCAGGTGCCGCACCCGGCGGTAGAAGAGCCGCTCGTAGAGGGCCAGCTGGGCGCGCACGGGCACCAGGAGCTTGGGGTCCTCGCCCAGCACCACGCGCCCCTTCGCGACGGCGGCCGCCCGGGCGCGCTCCCAGAGCACGCCCACGGAGAGCGGGCCCACGCGGGTGCCGCGCGCCTTCTCCTCCACGCCGAGCACGATCTTGGACAGCACGCCGGGGACCACCATCACGAAGGTCGGGCGGATCTGCCCCATGGACGGCACGGCGGCCTTCGGGTAGCCCACGTGCGCCACGGACATCCCACCGTGCAGGCAGATCATCTGCACGGCGCGGGAGAGCACGTGCGCCAGCGGCAGGAACAGCACGGTGGAGCCGCCCGGGTGCACGAACCCCCGGTAGGCCTCGGCCACGTTGAGCACCTGGTGGACGAAGGACCGGTGCAGGATCCTCGTCCCCTTGGGCTCCCCCGTGGTGCCGGACGTGAACACGATCGTGGCGACGTCGTCCAGGCCTCGGGCCGTGCGGGCCGCCTCGAGCGCCCCGTCGGTGACGTCGGCGCCGAGCGCCTCGAGGGCGCGCAGGTCGCCGGCGGGGGCGCCGTCGGCGTCGGCGTCGTCCAGGGTCCACACCGCGGACCCGTGGGGGCCGCGAGCGGCGCCGTCCCGCGCGTCGAGGGCCTCGCGCAGCGTGGCTGCGGCGGCCCGGGAGCCGGCGAAGGCGGCGCGCACGCCCACGACGTCGGCGATCGCCGCCATCTGCGTGGCCGGGGCGGAGTCGAACATGGGGACCACCACGGCGCCCGCGTAGAGGCAGGCGAGGTCCATCAGGGTCCACTCGTACCGGGTGGCGGAGACGATGGACACGGCGTCCCCCGGGCGGATCCCCAGCGCGATCAGGCCCTTGGCCAGCGCGCGCACCCGGGCGTGGAACGCGGCCGTGGTGACCGGCTCCCACGGGGCGTCGAACGGCGCGGCGGGGTGGCGCACCTGGAAGGCCACCACGTCGGGGTGCCCCGCGACGCGGCGCTCCAGGACGTCGGTGATGTTGCGCAGCTCGGCGGCGTCGGCGAGGGCGGGCATGTCCACCTGGCGGCGGGGGACCGGGGAGGCGGACGGGGCGGCGGGGACCGGGGAGGCGGAGTCCATGGTGACGATTCTCGTGCATCCGCGGCCCGCTGACCTGCACCCGGTCCGGCCACGGCGACGCCGGCCGCCCCGGAGTGGGGGCGGCCGGCGTCGTGGGGTGTCCGGGGGGGGGGGAGACGATCAGCCCCGGACGTCTGCGGGTCCGGCGGGCCGGGCCCGGATCAGGCCTGGACGAACTCGGCGTCGATCTCGATCTTCACCTTGTCGCCCACCAGCACGCCGCCGGCCTCGAGCCCGGCGTTCCAGGTCAGTCCGAAGTCCTTGCGGGAGATCTCGGTCTTGGCCTCGAAGCCCACGCGGGTGGTGCCGAACGGGTCGGTGGTCTGGCCGCCGAGCTCGACCTCCAGCTCGACCTGCTTCGTGGTCTCGAGGATGGTGAGGTCGCCGACCAGGACGAACTCCTCGCCGTCGAAGCCGCGGACCTCGGTCGAGCGGAAGGTCATGGTGGGGTGCTTCTCCACGTCGAAGAAGTCCTCGCCCTTGAGGTGGCCGTCGCGGTTGGCGTCCTTGGTGTCGATGGACTGCATGTCCACGGTGATGTCCGCGGAGGAGCGGGCGAAGTCCTCGGCGACGGTGAGGGTGCCGGAGACGGCCTGGAAGGTGCCGCGCACCTTGGAGATGCCCGCGTGGCGGACCGTGAAGCCCACCTCGGTGTGGGAGGCGTCGAGGTTCCAGGTTCCGGGGGTGACCTGCGTCATGGGGATGCTCCTTCAAGGATGTTCGGATCTGCGGTCACAGGGTGCTCCCCCGTGCTTGTTTCAAATCTAAACATCTCTCTCCATCGCGCGTCCAGGACTTGCACGTGAAAGTCAGAAACACTCCGTCACACTTCACGTGTGAACCGCGGAATCTCGTCGTTCGCGCGCCGGGGGCGCGGGCATCGTCGTCGCGACCGGTGTCCTGTAACCTGGGCCATACGTGCCGCCCACCCGCGGCCGCTCCCGGCGCCGACCCGCGCCGACGACGACGGGCCCCCACCTGGTCCTCCCCGTCCGACCGATCCGCGTGAGGCACCCCGCCCGCGGACCGTCCGACGACGACACCAGCCCCGGCGACCCGCCCCCGCGTCGCCCTCCCGCCTGAAGGAGGCCCAGCCATGACCGTCACCCTCTCCCCCTCGCCCACCCAGCCGTTCTCCCCCGTGCCCGGCCAGCGGATCGACCCCGAGCTCGCCCGCTCCTGGCTGCTCGTGAACGCCGCGCAGCCCGAGCGCTTCCAGCCCGCGGAGGACTCGGCCGCGGACATCGTCATCCTGGACGTCGAGGACTCCGTGGCCCCCGCGGACAAGCCCAAGGCCCGGCAGGACACCGTCGACTGGCTCACCTCGGGCCACACCGCGTGGGTGCGCCTCAACGGCTACGGCTCGAAGTGGTGGGAGGACGACGTCGCGGCGCTCGCCGCGACCCTGCCCGCGCACCTGGGCGGGCCGGTCGCAGAGGGCGGCCTGGCCGGCGTCGTGCTGGCGATGGTGGAGTCCACCGACCACGTGAACGAGACCGCGAAGCGGCTGCCGGGCGTGCCCGTGGTGGCGCTCGTGGAGACGGCACGCGGACTGCAGCGGATCGACTCGATCGCCGCCGCGAAGGGCACGTTCCGCCTGGCGTTCGGCATCGGCGACTTCCGCCGCGACACCGGCCTGGGCGAGTCGCCGATGGCGCTGGCGTACACGCGGTCCCAGTTCACGATCGCGGCGAAGGCCACGGGGCTGCCGGGCGCGATCGACGGGCCCACCGTGGGCTCCACCGGCGTGAAGCTCGCCGAGGCGACGGCGGTGACCGCGGAGTTCGGCATGACCGGCAAGCTGTGCCTCGCGCCGGAGCAGTGCGCGGCCGTGAACGAGGGGCTCAGCCCGTCCCAGGAGGAGCTGGCGTGGGCCCACGAGTTCCTCGCGGACTTCGAGGCCGACGGCGGCGAGATCCGCAACGGCTCCGACCTGCCCCGCAAGGCGCGCGCGGAGAAGATCCTCGGGCTGGCCGCCGCGTTCGGGGTGCACTCCACGCGGTATCCGGACCAGGACAACGCGATCACGGCGCCGTCGGACACGTACCACTACTGAGCGGGGCCGTCGCCCACCAGAAACGCGGGTTGAGTTGTCACGGGTGCGGAGGCCGCACACCGGTGACAACTCAACCCGCGTTGCCTCGGGGGGCGTGGATCCCGCCTCCGCTCAGACGTCCCGGCGGGTGCGGCTGACGACGGCGGCACGCACCGAGAACGCCAGGACGACGGCCAGGATCCCGTAGATCACCCACGTGATGGGGCTGGAGACCAGGATGGTGGGATCGCCCACCGAGCTCAGCAGCGCATCCCTGAGGCTGGTCTCGGCGAGCGGCCCGAGGACCATGCCGATCATCAGCGGGGCGAGCGGGTAGCCGTAGCGGCGCATGAGGAAGCCGAGCACGCCGAGGGCCAGCAGCATGAGCAGGTCGAACACGGCGCCCGTGGTGGCGTAGATCCCGAGCCCGCAGAACAGG
This sequence comes from Micrococcus sp. M4NT, assembly GCF_033790745.1. NCBI lineage: Bacteria > Bacillati > Actinomycetota > Actinomycetes > Micrococcales > Micrococcaceae > Micrococcus > Micrococcus sp. M4NT. The sequence continues at coordinate 34,716 of NZ_JAMYEH010000009.1, read as the reverse complement.
GTGATCCCCGCGTACAGGTAGTGCTGAGGGATGAGCAGGAGCTTGGCCCACAGCTGGGCGAACGGGAGGTTGATGGCCAGGAGCACCACCATGGCGATGAAGAAGCTGGCCAGCAGCGCCCACACGAGGTCGGGCGAGCGGTCGAACAGCAGCGGGCCGGGCTGCAGGCCGTACTGCCGGAACGCCGCGAGCATGATCGCGGCGGTCGCCGAGACGGGCAGGCCCAGCGTGAGCAGGGCGCCCATCGCCATGCCGGTGGTCGCGTTGCCCGCGGCCTCCGGGGCGGCGAGGCCGCGGATGGCGCCCTTGCCGAACATCGGGACCCGGCGGCGCCTGTCCAGGCGGCGCTCCGCGGAGTAGGCCAGGAACGTGGGGACCTCGGAGCCGCCGACGGGGACGATGCCGAACGGCAGGCCGATCGCGGTGCCGCGCAGCCACGCGGGGGCGGCCTCGCGGAACTCGGCCCCGGAGAGCCACGGCCGGCCGGTGCGGCGGATCCGCAGGTCCCTCCGCTCGCGGCGCACGCGGGAGGCGACATGGAACACCTCGCCGAGGGCGAGGACGGCCACGGTCACGGTCACCAGCGGGATCCCGTCGAAGAGCTGCGAGGAGCCCATCGTGAACCGCTCGGTCCCGGTGACGCCGTCGATGCCCACCACGGCGATGCCCAGCCCGAGCACGAGCGATGCCAGGCCCCGAAGCACGGAGTCGGCGACCACGGAGGAGGTGGCCACGAAGGCGAACAGGGCGAGCGCGAAGTACTCGGCCGGTCCGAAGCTCGTGGAGAACTCGGCCAGCACGGGCGCCAGGAACACCACGCACACCGAGGCGATGATGCCGCCGATGAACGCGCCGATCGCCGCCGTCGCGAGCGCCTGGGCCGCGCGCCCGTCCTGGGCCATGCGGTGGCCCTCGAAGGTGGAGGCGATGGCCGAGGCCTGCCCCGGGGTGTTCATCAGGATGGCCATGGTCGAGTCGCCGAACAGGCCGCCGAAGTACACGCCGGCGAACAGGATGAACGCGGCCGTGGGCTCGAGCGCGAACGTCATGGGCAGCAGCAGGGCCACGGCCATGGACGACCCGAGGCCGGGCATGACGCCCACGGCGGTGCCGAGCAGACAGCCGAGCACCACCCACAGCAGGTTCATCGGGGTGAGGGCTCCCGCGAAGCCCTCCATCAGAAGACCGAGCGTCTCCATGTCAGAAGCCACCTCCCAGGATGCCCGAGGGCAGGGTCAGACCGAGCACGACCGCGAACGCGAGGTACGCGAGCGAGGAGACGAACAGGGCCACGAGGATGTCGAACACCGGCCGCGGCGAGCCGAAGGCGCGGGCCACGGTCCAGAACAGCAGGGCGCCGGCCAGGATCCAGCCGAGCCACGGCAGCAGCAGAGCGAACGCCAGGAAGCCCAGGAAAACCCAGGCCAGGGCGGAGAAGTCGGAGTGGAAGCGGGTGAGGGGACCGGCCGGCTGGCCGACCTCGCCGTCCGCGTCCGCCTGGCCCTCCGGGGACTCGCGCGTCACCACCACCTGGACGGCGAGGGCCACGGCGAGCACCAGCCCGACCGCCGCGAGGATCAGCGGGAAGAACGAGGGGCCGGGGAAGTCCATCCCCTCGGTGTCCATGCGGAGCGAGCCGATCAGCAGGTAGAGGCTGAACGCCGCCAGCACGCCGGGCATGACGAGGGCCGAGAGGCCGGTGGCACGCCCCCAGCGGGAGCGCTCGGGCGAGACGGCGGGGACGGTGGTCGAGTCGCTCATCGGATCTCCTCCGTCAGCCTCTGGATGCGCTGGACCTCGTCGTCGATGAACGTCTCGAGCTCCGGCCCGGTCAGGGGCACGAGGTTCCAGTAGTTGCGCTCCACCGCGTCCGCCCACTCGGGGGTCTGCAGCGCCTCGGTGACGAGCGCCTCGAGATCGGCCCGGTCCTCGGTGGAGATCCCGGGAGGGGCGAAGACGCCGCGCCAGTTGGTCAGCGTCACGTCGTAGCCCTGCTCCCGCAGCGTGGGGATGTCCTCGACGCCCGTGAGTCGCTCCGGGGCCACCACGCCGAGCGCCCGGAGGCGGCCGCCCTGCACCTGGGGGTACATGTCGGCGAAGCCGCCCGCCGTGGCCTGGGCGGTGCCGTTCAGCAGGGCCTGGATCGCCTCTCCGCCGCCGTCGGAGTTGATGTAGGTGGTCTCCTCCACATCGATCCCGGCCTGCCCGGCGAGGTCCGCCATGACGAGCTGGTCGAAGGATCCGCCGCCGGTCCACCCCACGTGCGGCGGATCCGCGCGCCATGCCTCGATGAGCTCGTCCATGCTCTGGTACGGCGAGTCGGCGGGGACCACCACGAGGTTGTACTCCTCCACGGCGCGGGCGATCGGCGTGACGTCGGACAGCTGCGGTCCCGCCCCCCGGGCCGCGTGGGTCGCGATGTGTCCCGTGCCGCCCACCATCAGGTTGTTCGGCTCCTCCAGCGTGCTCAGCTGGCCCAGGCCGATGGTGCCGCCGGCGCCGGGGATGTTCACGACCTGCACGTTGTTCACCAGGCCGTTCACGCGCATCGCCTGCTGGAGCTCCCGCTGGAACGAGTCCCAGCCGCCGCCGGCCGCGGCCGGGGCGATCAGGGTGAGGTTGGTGCGGACGTCCGTGCCGCCCGAGGCCGAGCCGATGGAGAACGCGCTGGCGGCGATGACGGTGATCACCGCCACCACGGAGAACAGGAGGCGGCCGAGGCCGCCGCGGCGAGGCGGATCGGCCGTCGAGGAGGAGGGCATGCTGGGGTCCTTCTGACGAGACCCGGCAGGGCGGAGACGTCCGCGCCGACGGGTCTTGGTGCGAGTGGTGGTGAGACGGTATCAGCGATGTGGGTCACATTTGATCGAGGGCGTCACATGTCTCCTGGAGGGGACAAACGCCCGACCCATCGCGCACAGTGGACCCCATGACTATCGTGATCGCCGGCACCGGTTCCCCCGAGAGCGCCGCAGCCCACCGGGCCGCCCTGAGTGAGGCCGCCCTGCGCGGCGAGAACCTTGTGTACTTCTCCCTGGACGGCACGGAGCCGGACCCGTCCGAGGCGGGGGACGCGGGCGTCGAGGTGTCCGTGGAGCATGCACAGGAACGCGGACGGGACGCCGTCGGAGATCTGCTGGACCACGCCGAGCGCATCGGCGCGACGCGGATCGTGGTGGGCGTGAAGCACCGCTCCCCCGTGGGCAAGCTCCTCCTGGGCTCCGCCGCCCAGCAGCTCATCCTCGAGGCCCGCGTGCCCGTGCTCTGCGTGAAGCCCTGACCCGCACCCCGGTGACGACGTCGGCCCCACGCCTCCGAGGGGGAGACGCGGGGCCGAGGTGCAGTGCACAGGCGCCCTCAGGCGCCCCCGATCACGGGTAGAGGCCGCGCAGCAGGTGCGCGTCGGCCACCCGCTCCACCGCGGTCACGGTGGCGGCCTCACGAAGGGTGAGGCCTCGCTTCTGGCTGGCCTCAAGGAGCGCGTCCCACGCGGTGACCATGCGCTTCTCGAGGCGCTCGTCCACCTCCTGGCGGGACCACCAGTAGGCCTGGTTGGCCTGGGCCCACTCGAAGTAGGAGACGACCACGCCGCCCGCGTTGGCCAGGATGTCCGGCACCACGAGGACGTCGTTCTCGGTCAGGATGCGGTCGGCGGCGGAGGTGGTGGGCCCGTTGGCGCCCTCCACCACGATCCGCGCCTTCACGTCGCCCGCGTTCTCCTCGGTGAGCACACCCTCGACGGCGGCCGGGACCAGCAGGTCCACGTCCATCGTCAGCACGGCGGCGGCGTCCATCGGCTCGGTGTCCGGGGCGTCCACCACGCTGCCGGTCTCCAGCATGTGCGCCAGCAGCGAGTCGTAGTCCAGGCCGTTCGCGTTGTGCACGGCGCCGTACTGGTCCGAGACCGCAACGACCTTGACGCCGGCCTCCGCAAGGAACTCGACCGCGCCCGCACCGACCTTGCCGAAGCCCTGGACCACCGCGGTGGCGCCCTCGGGCTTGATGCCGCGGTGCCGCAGGGCGGCGAGCGCGACGTGCACGACGCCGGCCGACGTCGCCGACGCGCGGCCCAGGGAGCCGCCCAGGGCGACGGGCTTGCCGGTGACCACGCCGAGCGTGGTGTGGCCGCGGCTGGTGGAGTAGGTGTCCATCATCCAGGCCATCATGCGCTCGTCCGTGCCCACGTCCGGGGCGGGGATGTCCTGGTCCGGGCCGATGATCGGCAGGATCTCCGAGGTGTAGCGGCGGATGACGCGCTCGAGCTCGCCGGCCGAGTACTGGCGCGGGTCAATGCTGACGCCGCCCTTGGCGCCGCCGTACGGCACGTCCAGGAGGGCGCACTTCCAGGTCATCCACATGGCCAGCGCGCGGACCTCGTCGAGCTCCACGTGGGGAGCGAACCGCACGCCGCCCTTGGCGGGGCCGCGGGAGAGGTTGTGCTGCACGCGGTAGCCGCGCAGCACCTCGACCTCACCGGAGTCGCGGCGCAGCGGAATGCTGACGGACATCTCGCGGCGGGGGGTGGCGAGGAGCTGGTGCAGGCCCGCGTCGTAGCCCAGGGTGGCGACGGCGGCGGCAAGCTGGTCCTTTGCGTCGTCCAGGGGGGAGCGGGGCGCCGGCGCCGTGGCGGCGCCGGTCGGGGTGGTCGTCATCGTTGAACGTCCTCGGGAGTGGGGGATGGGGCCACCGGCAGTCCCTCGATCAGGTCCCCGCATCGTCGAGGGTCCCGGGACCGGCCGGAGCGCACGGCGAGGCCTGCGGAACGAGGACTCGGGCGTGCCTCGCCAGCGTAGTGGGCGACGTCGGCGTGCCCCAGTGCTGACGAGCTGCGATGTGCGTGACGTGGAACGCCGCCGGCGGGACGGAAGAACCCCCTGGGCTGGATCGGCTCCTCCCCCATGCCCTCCTCCCGCTCCTCCGAGTCCGGCACGGCGACGCCGAGCACCCCCGCCTCTGCGTCCGCGGCCCCGTCCGACGCTCAGGGCACCGCCCGGGCCGCACTGGACCAGCTGGCCGTGAAGGGCCGCGCGCCGAAGACCGGCGACAGCCGGGAGGAGTTCGGCCCGGCCTGGACGGACGTGGACCGCAACGGGTGCGACACGCGCAACGACATGCTCGCCCGTGACGTCGCGGAGCAGCGGACGGCGTTCGCCGACGACCCGCTGAACCTGCTGGCCGTGGACGGGCCCGCCCACATGCAGATGTCGGATTCGGACGCCGCCTCCTGGCTGCCGAAGGACAAGGCCTGCCGCTGCGACGACGTGGCGCGGCACCCCGCGGGACGACGAAGGCCCCGGATCGGATGATCCGGGGCCTTCGCAACTGGTGCGCGAGGGGGGACTTGAACCCCCACGTCCTTTCGAACACTGGCACCTGAAGCCAGCGCGTCTACCTATTCCGCCACTCGCGCGAGTGGCTTCCTGCTCGTGATCCGCTTTTCACACGAACCGCCGCAGGCAGCGAGGGATACTCTACCCGCACGCCCGGCCGCCCCGCAAATCCTCTCGCCACGGTCCGGCCCCGTACTATCGGAGGCGACGACTGTGGAAAGGGGCCCCATCGGTGGGACTTCTGGACAACCTCGAACACGGCCTGGAGAAGGCCGTGCGCTCCGCGTTCTCCGCGGGCGGCTCACGCTCGGTGAAGCCGGTGGAGATCGCCACGGCGCTGCGGCACGCGATGGACGACGAGTCCTTCGCCCTGTCGGAGGGCTATACGGTGGCGCCCAACGACTTCGTGGTCCACTTCTCCCCCGCGGACTTCGAGCGTGCCCGCGCGTGGGGCAGCCCCTTGGCGAGCCAGCTCTGCGACGAGGTCATCCGCCACGCCGAGACCCAGGGGTACGGCCTCCCCGGCGCGGTGCGCGTGGCCTTCCACGCGGACGAGGCGGTCCGCCCCGGCAGCCTGCGCGTCGTCTCGCACCTCGACGACGGCTCCTCGAGCTCCTCCTCCCCCGCCGCTCCGGCGCCGACTGCACCCGCACCGCCGCCGGCACCGGCAGCACCGCAGCCCGCACGCCGGCCGGCCCCGCGCCGAGCCGCTGCGCCGGCCGTCCAGCCCACCGTGGTCCTGCCCCGCGAGCCGGCCCAGCCCCGCGTTCCCGCACTCGAGCTGGACGGCGTCCACCACCGCATCGACGCCACGGACGTGGTGCTGGGCCGGTCCGCCGAGCGCGCCGACCTCGTGGTGCCGGACACCTCGGTCTCCCGCGAGCACGCGCGCCTCGTGCGGGTGGGCGCCACGGTCACCCTCATCGACCTGGGCAGCCGCAACGGCGTGCTCGTCAACGGCCTTCGCGTCGACGGCTCCACCACCCTGCGCGAGGGTGATCGGATCACCGTGGGCCAGACCGAGCTGGTCTTCCACGCCGCTGCGCCGACCGGAGGGACCCGGGCATGAACGAGCTCGCCATCGCCGTGCTGCGCCTCGGCCTCCTGCTGGCCCTGTGGATCCTGATCATCTCGATCGTCCTCTCCCAGGGACGGGACCTCGTGGTGGGCCGACGCAACAAGACCCGCTTCGAGCAGGCCCGGCGCGACGCCGAGGTCCAGGCCCCCGTCGCCCGGGTGGCCGCCGGCCCCGTCCCGGCCACCGCCGGAGCCTCCGCGGCCGGGTCCTCGCCCGCGGCGCCGTCGTCGTCCCCCGCACACGCCGCGCCCGCCGCCGCGAGCGCCCCCACCCTCCCTGCCCCGCGCCTGGCCCGCACCCTGCGCGTCGTGGAGGGCCCGCTCGCGGGCCGCACGGTGGAGCTGGACGGCCGCCCGCTGCTCATGGGGCGCGCGCAGGACGCAGGCCTGGTCCTCGTGGACGACTACGCCTCCGGCCGCCACGCACGGCTCTTCCCGCAGGGCACCCGCTGGTTCCTCGAGGACCTGGGCTCCACCAACGGCACCGCCGTGGACGGCGTGCCCGTGACCCGCGCTCTGCCCGTGGGCCCGGAATCGGTGATCCGCATCGGCAAGACCGTCATGAGGCTCGAGGCCTGATCCGATGACCCTCGTCCTCCGCTTCGCCGCTCGGTCCGACGTGGGACGCGTGCGCTCCAAGAACGACGACTCCGCCTACGTGGGCCGTCACCTGGCGGTGCTCGCGGACGGCATGGGCGGGCACGTGGGCGGCGACGTCGCGAGCGCCTCCACGGTGCTGGACCTGGCCCCGCTGGACGACGTCGGCTACAAGGACCCGGGCACGGTCCTGCCGGACGAGATCCAGAACGCGAACCTGATCCTCAACGAGCTCGTGCACGCCAACCCCAAGCTGGCCGGCATGGGGACCACCTGCACCGCCGCGCTCCTTGCCGGCGAGACGCTGCACATGGCGCACATCGGCGACTCGCGGGCCTACCGCCTCGCCGACGGCGCGTTCTCCCAGGTCACGCGCGATCACACGTTCGTGCAGAAGCTCGTGGACGAGGGCCGCCTGGAGGCTGCCGAGGCGCAGTTCCACCCCAACAAGAACGTCCTCATGCGGGTGCTGGGAGACGTGGACGCCTCCCCCGAGCTCGACGTGTTCGACGTGCCCGTGGCGGCCGGCGAGCGCTGGCTGCTCTGCTCCGACGGACTCACGGACGTGGTCACGGTGGAGCGCATCCACCAGGAGCTGGCCGAGGGCGAGGCCCTCAACACCGTGGTGGACAACCTCGTGGACCTCACCCTCAAGGGCGGCGCCCCGGACAACGTCACCATCGTGGTGTTCGAGGTCGCGGAGGGCACGCCCGAGGAGCTCGCCCCGCCGCCGGAGGTGCACCTCTCGGAGGACGCCCTGGCCGTGGCCCAGGCGCCGGAGGCCGGCGCGGTGTCCGGGCGCCTGCTGCGCGAGGACCTCGCGGCGCGGCCCCACCTGATCGTGGGCGCCGCCTCCTCTGCGGTGAAGACCGACCGCATCCCCGTGGTCACCCGCAGCTCCACCCGCCGCCGCGCGGCCGCCCTGCTCGGCGAGACACCCGCCCCGGAGAACCGTCCCCGCCGGACGGCCGCGCTCCTCACGAGCGGCGGCGAGTCCGTCACCCCCGCGCCGCTCGACTCCGCTGACGGCCCGTCCGACCGTCCCGGGACCCCCGGGGAGGCGGAGGCCGCGTCCGCGTCGGACACCGCGGCGGCGGGCGCCGTCGGGACCCCGGAGGGCTCCGCGACCGCGCAGTCCCCGGCGGACGGCGCCGACGGCGACAGCCGCCGCAGGCGCGACGGGAAGCCGACGCAGTACCGCCGCGGCTGGTTCATCCCCGTGTTCACCACCCTGCTGGCCCTCCTCCTCGCCGCCGTGGCGCTGTGGGGCTACCTGTGGACCCAGACCCAGTACTACGTGGGCGAGGACGCCGGGCAGGTGGCCGTGTACCGCGGCGTCCCCCAGCACCTGGGCCCGCTCGACCTCTCCCATGTGGACCGGCGGACCGACCTGTCCGTGGACGGCCTCCCCTCGTACGCCCAGGAGCGCGTCCGCTCCGGCATGGCGGCCCGTGACCTCGGCCACGCCGAGCAGATCGTGACCGAGCTGAGCGAGTCCCTCGCCCCCGGCGCCCCCGCGCCCACGGGTGAGACCCCGGAAGGAGGCGAGCGCTGATGCCCGACGTCATCTCCCCGCCGCGGCCGCGCCGCACCACCGAGCTGATCCTGCTGGTCTTCGCCCTGGCCGTGGCCGTCGGCGCGGACCTGCTGGGCATCCTGGGCGCGGGCGGCACCGTGACCCGCACGGACCTCGTGCCCCTCGGGGTCTTCGCCGCGGCCACCCTCGTGATGCACGTCGTGCTGCGCCTGCGCGCGCGCTACGCGGACCCCTTCATCCTGCCGATCGCCGCGCTGCTCAACGGCCTGGGCATCGCCGTGATCCGCCGGCTCAGCGAGGACACGCGCGGGGCCAGCGCCGACTCGCAGCTGATGTGGTCCGTCCTCGCCGTCGCGGCGGCCACGGCCCTGGTGTTCCTGGTGCGGGACCACCGGCTGCTGCGCCGCTGGCCGTACCTCTTCCTGGCGGCCTCCGCCCTCCTCCTGGTGCTGCCGCTCGTGCCCGGCCTCGGTCTGAGCGCCAACGGCGCCCGCATCTGGGTGAACGTCGGCTTCGGCACCTTCCAGCCGGGCGAGATCGCCAAGATCACGCTGGCCATCTTCTTCGCCGGGTACCTCTCCGCCAACCGGGACCTCATCCTGCTGGCCGGGCGGCGCGTGGGCCCGCTGACGTTCCCCCGGGTACGCGACCTCGGCCCGCTCGTGGCGGCCTGGCTCGTGGCGCTCGGCGTGCTCGTGTTCCAGCGGGACCTCGGCTCGGCGCTCCTCTTCTTCGGCATGTTCATGGCCATGCTGTACATCGCCACCTCGCGGTTCTCCTGGATCCTGCTGGGCCTGGGCCTGGTGGCCGCGGGCGCGGTGCTGGCGTTCCTGTTCATGCCGCACGTGACCGCCCGCTTCCAGATCTGGCTCCACGCGTTCGACCCGGAGATCTACCACCGGGACTTCGGCGGCTCCTACCAGGTGGTCCAGGGCCTGTTCGCCATGGCCTCCGGAGGCCTCATGGGCACGGGCCTCGGAGCGGGCAACCCCACCCAGGTGCCGCTGTCCTTCTCGGACATGATCCTCGCCAGCATCGGCGAGGAGCTCGGCTTCGTGGGCCTGGCCGCCGTGCTGGTCCTCTACCTGCTCCTCGTCACCCGCATGATGCGGGCGGCCCTCGGCGTGCGGGACGCGTTCGGCAAGGTGCTCGCCTCCGGCCTGGCCTTCACCATGGCGTGGCAGGTCTTCGTGGTGATGGGCGGCGTCACCCTCGTGCTGCCGCTCACCGGCCTGACCACGCCGTTCCTGGCCGCAGGCGGCTCGTCCCTGCTGGCCAACTGGATCATCGTGGGCCTCGTGCTGCGCATCTCGCACGCGGCCCGCCGGCCCGTCGTGGTGGACGCCATGGTGAACGCCTCGGGCCCCGGCGCCGGCCACCTCGACCCGGGCGCGGAGCTGCCGCGCGCCGCCGTCGCCTCCGGCTCCTCCTCCACGGGGGGTGGCCCGCGATGAACGAGGCGATCCGACGCACGTGGACGGTCATGGTGGCCATGTTCCTGGTGCTGGCCGCAGCGGCCTCCGTGATCCAGGTGGTGGCCGCGGACCGGCTCAAGCAGAACCCCCTGAACTCGCGCCAGATCTTCCTGGAGTTCGGCGCACCACGCGGGCCCATCCTGGTGGACGGCGAGCCGATCGCCGAGTCCGTGGAGTCCGACGACGCCTTCACCTACCAGCGCGTCTACCACGACACCGCGCTGTATGCGCCGCTGACCGGCTTCTACTCGCTCACGTACGGCACGGAGGGCCTGGAGAAGGCCATGAACGAGCAGCTCGCGGGCACCCCCACCTCGCAGTTCATGGACCGTGCCGTGGAGATCATCACGGGCGCCACCGCGGAGGGCGACCAGGTGGAGCTCACGATCGACCCGGAGGCCCAGCGCGCCGCCTACGCCGCGCTGCCCGAGGGCGTGCGCGGCTCCGTGGTGGTCACGGACCCCGAGACGGGCGAGATCCTCGCGATGGCCTCCCGCCCGGGCTTCGACTCCAATGCCCTCTCCTCCCACACGCGTGCGAAGGCCCAGGAGGCCATGTCCGCGCTCGAGGCGATCCCGGGCGCGAGCGCGTACCGCAACCGTCCGTCCGAGCAGACGGTCTCCCCCGGCTCCACGTTCAAGCTGATCGACGCCGTCGCCATGCTGGAGTCCGGCGACTACGCCCCGGACGACGTCCTGGACGTCCCCGCGCGGTGGACCCTGCCCGGCACCTCGGCGCAGATGGGCAACTACGACGGCGGCCAGTGCGACGGCATCGAGAAGGCCACGCTCACCACGATCATGGCCCAGTCCTGCAACACCCCCTTCGCGATGGCCGCCGTCGAGCTCGGGGAGGACGCGATCCGCGACACCGCCGAGCGCTTCGGCTTCAACGAGGAGGGCTCGATGCCGCTGCCGATCGCCGCGTCCCGCTTCCCCGAGGACCTCGACGACGCGTCCCTGGCGCAGTCCGCCATCGGGCAGCGCGACGTGCAGGCCACGGCCCTGCAGATGACCATGGTGGCCGCGGGCATCGCCAACGAGGGGATGGTGATGGAGCCGCAGCTGGTGCGGGCTGTACGCCGCCCGGACCTGACCACGGTGGAGGAGTTCAGCCCCCGGGAGCACGGCCGAGGCACGGACGCGGACGTGGCGCGGCAGATCACGGGGATGATGGAGGAGGTCGTCCGCAGCGGCACCGCGACGGGCGCGGCCTCGGACAGGATGAGGATCGCGGCGAAGACGGGCACGGCGGAGATCGGTGACAGTGAGAACGTGCACTCATGGATCACCGGCTTCGCGCCGGCGCAGGACCCGCAGGTCGCGGTGACGATCGTCATCGAGGACGTGGACACGAGTTTCGGACACCGGACAGTGGTGGAGGGCATGAAGAGCATCATGGAAGCGGTGGTCGCAGAATGAGGCCGACATCGGGGATCACCCTCGGGGGCAGGTACCAGCTGACCGATCGGATCGCGATCGGCGGCATGGGCGAGGTCTGGAAGGCGCGGGACAAGGTCCTGGGCCGGATCACGGCCGTGAAGATCCTCAAGGAGGAGTACACGGGCGACCCCAACTTCCTGCGCCGCTTCCGGGCCGAGGCCCAGCACACCGCCCTGCTCAACCACCCCGGCGTGGCCAACGTGTACGACTACGGCGAGGAGAAGGGCTCCGCCTACCTCGTCATGGAGCTCGTGCCGGGCCAGCCGCTCTCCGCGATCCTGGAGAAGGAGACCTCCCTCTCCCCGGAGCGCACCCTGCGGATCATCTCCCAGACCGCCGCGGCGCTCTCCGCCGCCCACGCGCAGGGCCTGGTGCACCGGGATGTGAAGCCCGGCAACCTCATGATCACGCCCTCGGGCCGGGTGAAGGTCACGGACTTCGGGATCGCGCGTCTCGCGGACCAGGTGCCGCTGACGGCCACGGGGCAGGTGATGGGCACCGCCCAGTACCTGGCCCCCGAGCAGGCCACGGGCCAGCAGGCCACCGGGTCCTCGGACATCTACTCGCTGGGCATCATCGGCTACGAGGCCCTCGCCGGCCGCCGGCCGTTCACGGGCGAGTCCCAGATCGCGATCGCCCTCGCGCAGGTCAACGACACCCCTCCGCCGCTGCCGGACACCGTCCCCGCGCCGGTCCGCGCGCTGATCATGTGCATGCTCTCGAAGGACCCGAGGGAGCGTCCCTCCGACGCCACGGCCCTCTCCGACGCGGCGGACGCCCTGCGCCAGCGGGACACACGGGCCGCCGTCGCCGCCGCGCCCGTGCTGGCCTCGTTCCTGGAGGAGCAGGGCGTGCCGGCCGAGGCGGACCAGGAGACCGCCACGCTCGACTACGCGGGCATGCGCGCGACGCATCAGAGCGGCTCCGAGGACGGCCGGGAGGGCGGGGACGGCCCAGCCACCGCGGAACTGCCCGTGGCCGCCGAGTCCGCGACCCAGGCCGACCAGGACATCTCCGCCACGCGCCCGGCGGACACCCGCCCCTCGCCCATGGTGGCGCCGGCCGAGGAGTCCTGGGGCGCCCCCGCGGCGGCGCCCCGGTCGGGCTCCGCGCCCGCGGGCCGGCGCCGAGGACCCCGCTGGCCGCTCATCGCCCTCCTCGCCCTCCTCGTGTTCGCGGTGCTCGGCGCCCTGCTGTGGCCCCTGATCATGGGGGCGCGCGACGGCGGCGCCCCAGGCTCCTCCCCCTCGGCCTCGGCCGTCCAGGTGGACGCCGAGGCCTACCGGGGCCGCCCCGTGGCCGAGGTGCGCCCCGAGCTGGAGCGGCTCGGCCTGACCGTGGCGCAGGAGGACCGTGACGACCCGCAGCCGGAGGGCACCGTGGTGGGCGTGAACCCCGTGGGCCCCCTGCAACGCGGCCAGACCGTGACCCTGGCCGTCTCCACCGGCGCCGGGACACTCCCCCAGGACCTCGTCGGCCAGCCCGTGGACACGGTGGTCGCGCTGCTGCGCGAGCGCGGGTTCAGCGTGGACCGCGTGGACGATCCGGAGGCCGACGGCGCCGCCGGCGAGGTGGTCCGCGTCGTGCCCGGCTCGGGGGAGCGGCACCGCTTCGACACGCCCGTCCAGGTGATCGTGGCCACGGCCGGCTCGGGGACCGCCCCCGCGGCCCCGCCGGTGGAGCCGGCCCCGGCGTCGTCCTCGGCCCCCGCCGCGCCGCCGGCCGCGCCCAGCACCTCCCAGCCCGCCGAGAGCACCCCGGCCGCCCCGGTGACCCCCGAGGCCTCCCCGACCTCCTCGGCGGCCGAGCCCCTCCCGGAGCCGACCACGGAGGCCCCGGCCCCGACTCCCCCCGACCCCTCGTCGGCCGAGACGAGCACCCCGTCCCCCGCGGACGGGGACGCCTCCTCGCCCGGCGTGGCCGACCCCTCGGCCACGGACGTCCCGACGTCCACGGCGACCCCCGCCGGCTGACGCCGGCCGACGGAGGTGCCCGTGCCCGGACCCCGCATCCTCAACGACCGCTACCGGATCAACGAGCTGATCGGACGCGGCGGCATGGCCGACGTCTTCCGCGGCCGGGACCTGCGCCTGAACCGGACGGTGGCCGTGAAGCTGATGCGCGCGGACCTCGCCCGGGACGCCCAGTTCCAGGCGCGGTTCCGGCGCGAGGCCCGCGCCGCCGCCGCCCTCAACCACCCCTCGATCGTGGGCGTGTACGACACGGGCGACGTCTGCATGAGCGAGGACCAGCACCATCCCGTCGACTGCCCGTTCCTTGTCCTCGAGCACGTCTCCGGGCGGACCCTGCGCGAGGTCCTCGACGACGGGTGCGTGCCATGGCGGCGCGCCGCCGCGTGGACGGTGGGCGTGCTCGAGGCCCTCGAGCACTCGCACGCGGAGGGGATCGTCCACCGGGACGTGAAGCCCGCCAACGTGATGGTGACCCCCGCCGGGGACGTGAAGGTCACGGACTTCGGACTCGCCCGCGCCCTCGCGGACACCTCGGCGAACACGTCCCAGCAGACCGTGGTCGGCACCGCCCTCTACCTCTCCCCCGAACAGGCCACGGGGCGCGCGGTGGACGCCCGCGCCGACCTGTACTCGGCGGGCTGCGTGCTCTTCGAGCTGCTCACAGGACGGCCGCCGTTCACGGGGGACACCCCTCTGGCGGTCGCCTACCAGCACGTGCGCGAAACCCCTCCCGCGCCCTCGGAGGTGGCCTCCGGGCTGCCGCCGGCGCTGGACCCCGTGGTGCTGCGCGCCCTGCGCAAGGACCCGGCCGAGCGGTACGCCTCCGCCACCGAGTTCCGCCGTGCCCTCGAGGCCGCCGTCGCCGACCCCACCGCGCTCCCCCTCGCCGAGGACCTCGCGCAGGGTCCGCCCGACGACGCGGACACCCAGGCTGTGGCCGGGCACGCCGTGGCCGGCACCTCCCTGCCCGGAGCACCCTCGGCCGCCCAGCTCGCCGCCGCGGCCTCCGTGGACGGACGCTCCCCCAGCACCGGCTCGCACCACGCGGTGGCCCCGGCCCACCCGACCACCGTCCCCCTGGCCCTCGTGCCCGCAGCCCCGACGCCCGCGGGCTCCCATGCCGCGCCGCCGCCGCCCGAGCCGGGGACGTCCCGCCGTCGGCTCCTGGCCCTCGTGGGCGCCATGGGGGCGGTGCTGCTGCTCCTGGCCGCCGTCCTCTCCCTGACGCTGGGCGGGCGGGGCCTCGGCCCCTCGACGGTGCCGGACCTGCGGGGCCGGACCGAGGCGGAGGCCGTGGCGGCGCTCTCGGACGCGGGCCTCACCGCCGCCGTCGTCCCGGTGTTCCACGCCTCCGTGCCCGCCCAGCACGTGGTGGACACCGATCCTGCCGCCGGCGCCGCCGTGGACCGGGGCGCCGAGGTGCGCGTGCACGTCTCCCGCGGCCCCGCCGACGTCGTGGTCCCGGAGTCCCTGCAGGGCGCGCCCGAGTCCACGGTGCGCGCGGAGCTGGAGCGGCTGGGACTGTCCGTGTCCTCCGTGGAGTACCAGGACGCCGGCGGGATGGCGCGGGGCCGGCTCGTGCGCACGGACCCGTCGCTCGGCAGCGGCGTGGACTCCGGCACTCCCGTGGTCCTCTACCTCTCCTCCGGCATGGTGCCGGTCCCGGACCTGGTGGGGATGACGGTGGAGGACGCCCAGGCGACGCTGCGCCGGACGGCCCCGGACCTGGCGACCCGCGTCCAGTCCGACGGGGGCGGGGCCGTGGCCACCGGCGTCGTGGTGGGCCAGGATCCGCCCGCGGGGACTCGCGTGGACACCCGGTCCGCGATCACGCTGACCACGTCCTCCTCCGCGATCGCGAGCGTGGAGGGACCCGCCCTGGTGGAGGACCCGGCCGCGCCCGCCCCGTCCTGGATCGAGCCCGAGCCGACGCGGGACCCCCCGCCGGCGGAGCCGCCCGCCACCGCCCCGCGGCCGGATCCGACCACCGCGGCCCCGGCGCCTCCGAGCGACCCGCGGCCCAGCAGCGACGACCCGGAGCCGAGCACCTCCGTCGAGCCGACCCCGGACCCGAGCACTGAACCGCCGAGCGATCCCGTGCCCGGCCCGGACCCCTCGGAGCCCTCACCCAGTGGCCCGGCACCCGACCCGGAGCCGGATCCGACCGCACCGGCCGATCCGGACCCCTCGACCTCGGGCGGCGTGGAGCCCGTGGTCCCCGAGCCCTCGATCGAGCCGACGCCCTCCACGTGAGCCGCGGGGCGGCGGGGACCGCTCAGCCGTCCTCGTGGGCCTTCGTGGTCAGGCGTCCTCGCGGACGAGCGGCGTGAGCTGCGCGCCGCGCTCGGCGGCGCCGTCCAGCCCCACCGACTCGAGCCAGTTGCCCAGCATGCGGTAGCCGCCCTCGGTGAGCACCGACTCGGGGTGGAACTGCACGCCCCACAGCGGGGCCGTGCGATGCGCGAGGCCCATCACGACCCCGTCGTCGGTCTCCGCGGTGATCTCCAGGACGGACTCGTCCACCGTGTCGCGCACGGCGGCGAGCGAGTGGTAGCGGGTGGCCGTGAAGCGCTCCGGCAGCCCCGAGAAGGTCGCGTGCCCGTCATGGCGCACCACGGACGTCTTGCCGTGCATGAGCGTCTCGGCGTGCGTCACGGTCGCGCCGAACGCCTCCGCGATCGCCTGGTGGCCCAGGCACACGCCGAAGAGCGGCCGGCCGCCGTCGGCCGCGGAGCGGATGAGGTCGAGGGAGACGCCGGCGTCGGCGGGCGCGCCGGGCCCGGGCGAGATGAGCACCGCCGTGTGCTCCGCGGCCAGGGCGAGGACGCGCTCGGCGTCCACCTCGTCGTTGCGGATCACGGTGGTGCGGGCGCCCAGCTCCTGGAGGTAGCCCACCAGGGTGTAGACGAAGCTGTCGTAGTTGTCGACGACGAGCACGGAGACCGGAGAGTCGCTCACGAGGGCCGCTTCTTCCTCCCCGCCGCGCGAGGGCGGGGTGCATAGACTGGCCCGGCACGCCGCGCGCCGGTCCTTCGGCAGGTCAGGGAAGGATACCGCGTGGCCCCTGGACCCCCACGTCCCACCCGCGACGCCCGGACCCGGGCAGCAGAAGGAGCATCACCGTGGCAGCCCCCTCCGGCAAGCGCAAGGACTCGGCCCGCCGCAAGCGCGCCGAGCTCGAGAGGGCCCGTTCCGGCGCCCGCGCCTCCTCCGTGAGCACCGACCTCGGCGTCGTCGACGCCGGGCCCGCTCCCCTGCCCCGCTGGTACAAGGCCGTCATGTTCGGCCTGATGATCCTCGGCCTGCTGTGGGTCTGCACCTACTACCTCACGCAGGGGCTCTTCCCGCTGGTGGGCCTCGGCGGCTGGAACATCCTCATCGGCTTCGGCCTCGCCCTTCTCGGGTTCCTCATGATGTCCCGCTGGAGCGAATGACACGGGTGTGATTCTCCACAGCGGTGGACAACCCTGTGGAGAACTTCTTCGGCCCGCTGACGCGGCTGAAGCTGTTGTCCCCGGGTTTGTCCACAGGTGTGGACGGTGAGTGGGCCACTCCTGCACAGGGCCCCTGTGGACAGTCCGCCACCGCGGGGCCGGCCTGCCGGCCCGCGTGGCGCGGACCGGCACGGCTCACATCACCAGCGCGTCGAGTCCGATCCGGGAGGCCCCCAGTGCGGTGAGGCCCCCGAGTGCCGCCAGCGCGACCACGAGGCCCGCCACCTGGGCGCCCACCCCGCCGCGCCCCCGCCCGGGAGTGCCCGGCAGCGGGCCGAGCCGGGTGAGGACCAGGGCGACCGCCGCTCCCGTGAGCAGGCCGCCCACGTGCACCTGCCACGAGATCCCCGGCAGGGCGAAGGAGGCCGCGAGGTTCAGGCCGATGAGCACCGCGATCGAGCGCACCTGACCGCCGCCGATCCGCGTGAGGAGGAAGAGCGCCGCGAAGAGCCCGTAGACGGCGCCGGAGGCGCCCACCACCGGCTGCAGCGGGTCGGAGGTCCACAGGGCGAACACAGCTCCGCCGACCGCCGAGATCGCGTACAGGGCGAGGAATCGCCACAGGCCCAGCACCGGCTCGAGCACGCGGCCGATCACCCACAGGGCCAGCAGGTTCAGGGCCAGGTGAGTGGGCCCGGAGACGTCGTGCACGAGGGCGTAGGTCAGCAGGCGCCACGGCTCGAAGGCCAGCGGCGAGGTGTAGAGGCCTGCGTACCAGAGGGACGGCGTCACGCCGGTGACGGGGTCCCGGTACAGCCACTGCAGCGCGTACACGAGGGCGGTGAGCACGATGAGGCCGGTCGTCATCGGTGCCGCGGTCAGGGCGCCGAGGACGCCGCCGCGCCCATGGGACGCCCGCGCGGGGTCGGACGACGGCGTCGCGGCGGCGCCGCTGCCGGGTGCCGCGGCGCGGGCCGCGCAGTCCGCGCACACCATGGCGCCGCCGGCGGGGCGCTGGCACTCGAGGCACGCGGGGCGGCCGCACGCGGGACAGGCCACATACGCCGCACGGCCCGGATGCCGCGGGCACACCGGGGGTGTGCCGTGCGCGGACTCCGGGCCGTGCGGTCCTTCGGGGGTTGTGCTCACCGGGAGCGGGCCGCTCAGGCCTCGGCGATCTCGATGGACTCGATCACGACGTCCTCGAGCGGGCGATCGCGCGGGTCCGTGGCGACGGCGTTGAGCTGGTCCACGATCTCCTTCGAGGCCTCGTCCTTCACCTCGCCGAAGATGGTGTGCTTGCCGTTGAGCCAGCCGGTGGGCACGGAGGTGATGAAGAACTGCGAGCCGTTGGTGCCGGGGCCGGCATTGGCCATGGCGAGCAGGTAGGGGCGGTCGAACTGGAGCTCGGGGTGGATCTCGTCCCCGAACTGGTAGCCCGGGCCGCCGACGCCCATGCCCAGCGGGTCGCCGCCCTGGATCATGAAGTCCTTGATGATGCGGTGGAACACGGTGCCGGAGTACAGCGGGGCGCCGTTGTTCTTCTCGCGGGTCTGGGGGTGGGTCCACTCCTGCTCGCCGGTGGCGAGGCCCACGAAGTTCTTCACGGTCTTCGGCGCGTGGTTGCCGAAGAGCTCGACGACGATGTCGCCGTGGTTGGTGTGGATGGTCGCGGTGTGCGTTGCGTTGGCGGTCATGGGCGTCATTGTTCCACCCGCGGCCCCCGCCTGCCCCGGCTCGACCGACGCGCCCTCCGCGTCTTCGCGGTGGGCCGAATCGCGGCGCCCCGGCGGGGCGGTGCTCGAAGAAGGGGCGCGCTCGGACCGTGCCATGGCCACCGCACGCCACTAGGCTGATCTGGAGACGACCAGTCCAGCGAACATCCGACTGCACGGGAGGCAGACATGGCCCGCAAGAACCCGACCACCGACTCCGCGATCCAGCACGACGGCGGGACGGACACGTTCCTGACCCGCCAGGGCGAGATCCTGCGCCACTGGGCCGAGCCCAGGATCGAGGCCGCCCTCGCGTGGGGCGAGGCCGGCACCGCCTTCGGCGAGGTGGGCACCACCGTCGCCGCCGAGGAGGGCCGCCGCCGCGCCAAGGACGTCAAGCAGGACATGGCCCCCCTGGCCGAGCGCGCCGGCAAGGCCGTGGCCGGCGGCCTGGGCGCCGTCGCCCCCGTGGTCGCGAAGCAGAAGGACGGCCTGCACGAGTTCTTCTCCGCGCTCCAGGACCAGGCCGCCGAGCTGGGCGAGGAGTTCACCAAGGAGGCCGAGTCCGCCCGCAAGGCCGCGAAGAAGGCCGGCAAGCGCGGCGAGAAGAAGACCAAGCAGGTCCGCAAGGATGCCCGCGGCGCCGCCAAGAAGGCGGACACGAAGGCCGACGTGCTGGGCTTCCTGACCGCCCAGAAGGCCGGCAAGGCCAAGGACGCCGCCGCGAAGGGCGGGCTCACCGCCGCCGGGCTCCTGGCCGCCGCCGTCGCCGCCGTCCAGGACCAGGGCGAGAAGCTGGCCCCGCAGGTCCAGGAGCGCCTCGCCGAGGCCTCCCGCTACGCCGAGCAGCGCCGTGAGGAGTTCGCGCCCGTCGCCGCCTCGCGTCTGGCCGACGTGGCCGGCAGCGCCCGCCAGACCGCGCACGACGTCCAGGTGCCCACCTCCGTGGAGCAGGCCCTGATCGCCCTCACCGGGGACAAGAAGATCGTGGCCAAGCTGCGCAAGGGCGCCGAGCACTACGCCGGCCAGACCGAGAAGGACCTCAAGCGCACCGCGCGCAAGGCCGACCGCTCCGAGCGCGCGGGCGGCCGCGGCTGGATCGTCGCGGGCATGGCCGCCGCCGCCGCGGGCGCCGGCTTCGCGATCTGGAAGCTCACCAAGCCGGTGCAGGACCCGTGGGCCGCGCCGACCCCCGGCCCCATCACCGCCAACATCCCCGTGGTGGAGCGCGGTGCGGCGAACGACCCCTACGCCAAGCAGCGCGAGGCCGTCGCCGAGGCCACGGGCCACCGCGTCGTCGGCCAGGGCCAGGCCGTGGCGGACGCCGACGCCCGCGTGCTGGGCGAGCCCACCCGCTGACATGACGAGGCCCCGCCGGATCGCTCCGGCGGGGCCTCGACGTCGTGGGGGCCGTCAGCCGGTCACCAGGACAGGCTGATCTCCAGCTCGGACGTCCCGCCCTGCTCGACCTCCACCTCGACCTCCAGCTCCACCCGGTCGGGCACGGCCACGACGACGTCGCGACCGCCCTGCACCACCCGCACCTCGTTCTGGCGTGAGAGCTGGTCGGCGATCTCGCGCAGGCGCGCGGCCGCCTGCTCGCGGGTCATGGACTGCTTCTGCTCGTTCTCGAAGAGCTCGCTCATGAGGCCGAGGCTAGCGGGCGCGGCGGCGGAAGGCGATAGGGTCCGGACCGTGAGCATGCGCGTGCTGGTGGACATGGACCCGGGCATCGACGACGCGTGCGCGCTGATCCAGCTCGTGGGCGCCGGCGCCGAGATCGCGGCGGTGACGGCGGTGGGCGGCAACGCCTCCGCCCGGCAGTGCGCCCTCAACGCGGCCGGCCTGCTGGAGGTCCTGGGGCACGACGACGTCGAGGTCGCCCTGGGTGCGGAGGCCCCCCTGCGCCGCCCGGCCGAGACCACCCCGGAGACGCACGGGCCGCAGGGGCTGGGCTACGCGCGCGTGCCGTGGCGCGAGGAGCGGATCTCGGCGCGCCCCGCGCTCGACGTGTGGCTCGAGGAGCTGCGGGCACATCCTGGCCAGAGCGTGCTGCTGTGCACTGCTCCCCTGACGAACCTGGCCCTCGCCCTGCGCGCCGAGCCGCGCCTGCCGGAGCTGGCGAAGCAGATCGTGATCATGGGCGGCGCCTTCCACCACCCCGGCAACACCACGCCCACCGCGGAGTGGAACACGTGGTGTGACCCGGACGCGGCGAAGGAGGTCTTCGCGGCCTTCGAGGGGCTGCCCGAGGAGCGGCTGCCGATCGTGTGCGCGCTCGAGACCACGGAGCGGATCGAGTACACCCCCGCCCTGCTGGACGCGCTCCTCGCGGACGCCGGCCGCTCCCCCGTCGGGTGGAGCGCGGACCGTGCCCGGCAGCCCGGCCCCCTCGCGGGGACCGGGAGCGCCGTGCTGGACGTGCTGGCCGACGCGCTGCGGTTCTACTTCGAGTTCCACCACGACTACGACCAGGGCTACGTGGCGCACCTGCACGACCTGTTCGCCGCGCAGGTGGCCACGGGTCAGGCGGAGATCACGACGGCGGTCACGGTGATCGACGTGGAGGCAGACTCGGACCTGCTGCGCGGCACCACGGTGCACGACGACCGCGGCATCTGGGGCCGCCGCCCGAACGCGCGGCGCGTCACGGGCAACGACCCCGATGCGGTGTTCGCGGCGTTCGCTCAGGCGGCCGGCGAGGCCTCGCGGTGGATCTCGAAGCCGGGGGCCCGGTAGGTGGGCTCCCGCTTCTTGAGGGCTCGGATGATCAGCAGGGTGACAGGCACGATGAGGATCTCGATGAGCGTCTTGTACGCGAAGCCGGTCACCGTGTAGTTCACCAGTTCCAGCAGCGAGATCTTGCCGGCGAAGGCGATCGTGCAGAAGATCAGCGTGTCGAAGAACTGGCCCACGATCGTGGAGAGGATCAGCCGGAACGCCACGTGACGCTCCCTCATGCGCTCCTTGAGGCGGACCACGATGGTCGCGTTGAGCAGCGAGCCCACGAGGAAGGCGACGAAGCCGGCGATCGTGATGCGCAGCATCGGCGAGAGCGCCTGGTCCCAGACCTCGAAGCCCTCGACGGGCGTGGTCCAGGAGACCACCGTGTAGGTGAGGGCGGCGAGCACGAGCATCGCGAAGCCGAGGACGATGGCGCGGCGGGCCCGACGCCAGCCGTACACCTCGGCGAGGATGTCGCCGACGATGTACGCGAACGGGAACAGGAAGGCGCCGCCGTCGAAGATGAGGGGGCCGCCGTCGTAGAAGAGGTCCGAGATGACCGGGACGGTGGGGCCGTAGAAGAGCTTGGCGGCGGTGACGCCGGAGAGGATGAGGAGGGCGACGAAGACGCCCACGAAGATGTCGTAGTAGCTGTGGGGCACCGCGGCGTAGGACGCGGGGCCCTGCCCAGATGCGGGCTGGTCTGTGGTCGGGTGTTCGGTGGTGTTCACCGACCCATCCAACCATCCCGCGGGGCAGGCCCGGCGCGACGGCGGCGGTTCGCGTTGTCCACAGGGCATCCCGGAGGCGTGGGGCGGGCCGCTAGCGTCGGCGGCATGGAGGGGAGGAGGCGAATCGTGGGAGGGGCCGTGGTCACCGTGCTGGGCCTCGCCCTCCCGGCGTGGGGGGTGCTGGAGGCGTGGACCGGCAGCCCGCTCCTCGGCACGCGGGATCGCCGGCAGGTGACCTTGATGCTCCTCCTCTGCGGCGCCGCCTGGTGGTCGGCCGGACGTGTCCTCCTCCGCCCGCCGCGCGCAGCGCCCCCGCCGCTGCACGGGCCGCCCCGCAGCCCAGAGGAGGAGGCGAAGCGGCGCCGGATGCGTCTCGCCGTGACGGCACTCCTCGCGTATGCCGTGGTGCACACCGCGTGGGAGGCCACGCCGGGTGCACCGGTCGCCGCGGGCTACCTGGCCGTCACGGGCGGGCTGGTCCTCTGGGCGGGCCTCGTGATGTCCCTCCCGGGCGTCGCCGCCTGGGCGCGGCGTCAGCGGGCCTCGTGGACCGGGGAGGGCCCGGCGCCGGACGCCCTCCTGACGGTCCCCGGGACGTCCGTGGTCCACTTCGTGGACCGGTCAGCGCGCGGCGGGCGCACGGGCGAGATCCGCAGAGACGGCGAGGGCCCCGCCGGAGCCGATCGTCTCGATCGTCCGGCGGGGCCCTCGTGATGGTCCGTCCGTGGAGGCAAGGGGACTCGAACCCCTAACCCCCTGCTTGCAAAGCAGGTGCGCTACCAATTGCGCCATGCCCCCGAGCGGTCCGCTCCACGTCTCCAGTTCAGGAGGCGGGTCGGTCCTTCGGCGCCGGGTCCGCGTGGGACACGCTCTCCGGCAGGCCATCCGTGGCCGAGGCCCAGATGTCCTTCCCCTCACGGTTCGCCCGCCACGTGCGGGCTCCGTAGGCCGCCGCGGCGGCGGCCGCCACGAGGGCGACGCGGGCCAGACGATCCATGGGAAACCCTCCGGGTACGAACGGAGCCCCAGCGGACCGGGGCTCTGTGGTGGGAGTGGGCGTACCAAGACTTGAACTTGGGACCTCTTCGTTATCAGCGAAGCGCTCTAACCGCCTGAGCTATACGCCCTCACCGTCGTTCTCGGCAGAAGCCGTTCACAACAGGAGATGACACTACACGAGCGCGGGCGCCCGGCGCAAATGCGCGCGGACGCCCACCGCCGTCGGCCCGTACGGGAGAGACCGACGGCGGCGGTCAGTCGTCCGTGAGCGTGACGCCGATGCCGCCCACCAGGGACGCGCAGAGGTTGTACAGCAGCGCGAACACGGTGGCGAGAGCGGTCAGCAGGATCACGTTCAGCACGGAGAGCACGGTGGCCAGGGAGGTCACGGTGCTCAGCGGCGCGAGGCTCTGAACCGTGAAGCGGCCGGCCTCCACGCCCAGGACGGTGCCCAGGATGCCGTTGACCTTCTCGAACACGCCCGTGACGTCGGCGAGCGAGTAGAGCGCCACGGAGGCCACCACGGTCAGGATGCCCAGGGCCACGGAGAGCAGGAACGCGAGCTTGAGCACGGACCACGGGTCGATCCGGCTCAGCATGAGGCGCGCGCGGCGCACCTTCGCCTTGGGAACGGCGCGGACCAGGTTCTCCTGCCCCGCGGACGAGGTGGCCTTGCGGACCGGACGGGAGGACCTCTCCGTGCCGCCCGCGGCCCGGCCGGAGCCGGACGGGCGCTGCGCTGCGGACGTGCTCACTGCTCTCCTCCGTCTGCATCCTCAGCATCGGACGCCTCGAGGGCGCCGTCGGCCGCGGCTACGGGGTCGTTCTGATCGGCTGCTGCGTCCAAGGGTACATCCGGGCCCGTCACGTCCTCGGAGCCGCCCTCGGAGGCCTCGTCGGCTCCCGTCTCCACCCCGGCCACGACGCCCAGGCCGGCCGTGCTGACCGCCGGATCCGCGGCGTCGCCGAGGGCCTCGCTGGCCGCCTCGGGCGCGTTCGCCTCGGCATCGGCCTCCGCGTCCGCCTTGGCCACCATCTCCTGCTCGTTGTTGAGCGTCACGGCCACGATCCGGTCCTTCTTGTCCGGCTTCGCGAAGATCACGCCCATCGTGTCGCGGCCCTTGGCGGGCACGCCCGCGACGGCGGAGCGCACCACCTTGCCGGAGGCCATCACCACGAGCACCTCCTGATCCTCGTGGACGACGAGGCCGCCGGCGAGGCCGCCGCGGTCGTCGACGAGCTTGGCCACCTTGGTGCCCAGGCCGCCTCGGCCCTGCAGGCGGTACTCGTCCACGCGGGTGCGCTTGGCGTAGCCGCCGTCGGTCACGGTGAACACGTACGCGTCGTCGTCGCCCTCGGCCCGGATGACGTCCATGGCCAGCAGGGAGTCGCCGCCGCGGAACTTCATGCCGGTCACGCCGGAGGTCGCGCGGCCCATGGGGCGCAGCGCCTCGTCCGTGGCGGTGAAGCGCAGGGACTGGCCCAGGCGGGAGATGAGGACGAGGTCGTCCGTGTCGGAGACCACCCGGGCCGAGACGAGCTCGTCGCCCTCGCGCAGCTTGATCGCGATCAGGCCGGCGGTGCGGTTCGTGTCGTAGTCCAGCAGCGGGGTCTTCTTCACGAGGCCGCCCCGCGTGGCGAGCACGAGGTAGGGGGCCCGGGAGTAGTCCGTGAGCGGCTGGATCTGGGCGATCCGCTCGTCCGGCTGGAACGCGAGCAGGTTGGCCACGTGCTGGCCCTTCGCGTCCCGGCCGGCCTCGAGCAGCTCGTACGTCTTGATCCGGTACACGCGGCCGAAGTTCGTGAAGAAGAGCAGCCAGTGGTGCGTGGACACCGTGAGGAAGTGCTCCACCACGTCGTCGCCGCGCAGGGTGGCCCCGCGCACGCCCTTGCCGCCGCGCGCCTGGGAGCGGTACTGGTCGATCCGGGTGCGCTTGACGTAGCCGCCGCGCGTGATGGAGACGACCATCTCCTCCTCGGGGATGAGGTCCTCGATGGACATGTCCCCGTCGAAGCCGGCCACGATCTCGGTGCGGCGGTCGTCGCCGTGCTTGGCCACGATCTCCGCGAGCTCGCCGGAGACCACCTCGCGCTGGCGCTGCGGGCTCTCCAGGATCTCCGTGTACGCGGCGATCCGGGCCATGAGCTCGTCGTACTCGTCCTGGATCTTCTGGGACTCGAGCGCGGCGAGCTGGCGCAGCTGCATCTGCAGGATGGACTGCGCCTGGACGTCGTCGATGTCCAGGAGCTCCTTGAGCGCCTCGCGCGCCACCTCGGCCGAGGCGGAGCGGCGGATGGTGGCGATGACCTCGTCCAGCATGTCGAGCGCCTTGAGCAGGCCGCGCAGGATGTGGGCGCGCTCCTCGGCCTTGCGCTTGCGGAACGCGGTGCGGCGCACGATCACGTCGATCTGGTGCTTCACCCAGTGGTGCACGAAACCGTCGAGCGAGAGGGTGCGCGGCACGCCGTCGACGAGCGCGAGCATGTTCGCGGAGAAGTTGGACTGCAGCTCGGTGTGCTTGTAGAGGTTGTTCAGCACCACCTTGGCCACGGCGTCCCGCTTGAGCACGATCACGAGGCGCTGGCCCGTGCGGCCCGAGGTCTCGTCGCGCATGTCCGCGATACCGCTGATCTTGCCGTCGCGCACCATCTCCGCGATCTTCGCGGCGAGGTTGTCCGGGTTGGTCATGTACGGCA
This sequence comes from Micrococcus sp. M4NT, assembly GCF_033790745.1. Classification (NCBI taxonomy): domain Bacteria; kingdom Bacillati; phylum Actinomycetota; class Actinomycetes; order Micrococcales; family Micrococcaceae; genus Micrococcus; species Micrococcus sp. M4NT. The sequence goes on along the minus strand of NZ_JAMYEH010000009.1, from coordinate 8,985 downwards.
GCTCGGTGACCACGAGGCACGTGCGGCCCTGGAGCTCCTCCACGTTCACCACGGCGCGCATGGTGATGGGCCCGCGGCCGGTGCGGTAGACCTCCTCGATCCCCTTGCGGCCCAGGATCTGGGCGCCCGTGGGGAAGTCGGGGCCGTGCACGCGCTGCAGCAGCGCCTCGAGCAGCTCCTCGCGCGTGGCCTCGGGGTGCTCGAGGTACCACTGGACGCCGGAGGCCACCTCGCGCATGTTGTGCGGCGGGATGTTGGTGGCCATGCCCACGGCGATGCCGGAGGAGCCGTTGACCAGCAGGTTCGGGTAGCGCGCGGGAAGGACGACGGGCTCGAGCTGCTTGCCGTCGTAGTTCTCCTGCATGTCGACGGTGTCCTCGTCGATGTCCCGGACCATCTCCATGGCCAGCGGGGCCATCTTGGTCTCGGTGTAGCGCTGGGCCGCCGCGCCGTCGTTGCCGGGCGAGCCGAAGTTGCCCTGGCCGAGCGCGAGCGGATAGCGCTGCACCCAGTCCTGGATCAGGCGGACGAGGGCGTCGTAGATCGCCGTGTCGCCGTGCGGGTGGTAGTTGCCCATCACCTCGCCCACCACGCGGGCGGACTTGTTGAAGGAGCGGTCCGGGCGGTAGCCGCCGTCGTACATCGCGTAGAGGACGCGGCGATGCACGGGCTTGAGGCCGTCCCGCACGTCCGGGAGCGCGCGGCCGACGATCACGGCCATCGCGTAGTCCAGGTAGGAGCGCTTCATCTCGGACTCGAGGTCCACGGGCTCGACCTTGTCGGCCGCGCCCTCGGGCAGCACGTAGTGCTCGATGCCCTCGCTCACCTCAGCCGGGACCGCGGCGGCGTGCACGCCGCCCTCCGGGGCGGTGCCCTCGGGCATCCCGGTCTCGGGCGTCTCGTTCTCCGGCGACTCGTTCTCCGGGGGGGTCATCTCGCTCACGCGGGTCCTCTCGTCCTCGTCAGCTCATGCAGGGGGAAGTCCGGGGGCCCGACGCGCGGGGCACCCGTGGGGTGCCCGCCCGCGTGTCGGGCGCGGATCAGATGTCCAGGAAGCGGATGTCCTTGGCGTTCTGCTGGATGAAGCCGCGGCGGGACTCGACGTCCTCGCCCATCAGCATGGAGAACACGGCGTCCGCGGCGGCCGCGTCCTCCATGGTCACCTGCAGCAGGGTGCGGTGCTCCGGGTCCATGGTGGTGTCCCACAGCTCCTGGTAGTTCATCTCGCCCAGGCCCTTGTAGCGCTGCACGCCGTTGTCCTTGGGGTAGCGCCAGCCGCGGGCCAGGCCGGCCCCGATCGCGGCATCGCGCTCCTCGTCGGAGAACACGTAGTCGTGCGGGGCGTTGGACCACTTCACGCGGTACAGCGGGGGCTGGGCCAGGAACACGTGGCCCGCCTCGATGAGGGGGCGCATGTAGCGGAACAGCACCGTGAGCAGCAGCGTGGTGATGTGCTGGCCGTCCACGTCCGCATCGGCCATGAGCACGATCTTGTGGTACCGCAGCTTGGAGAGGTCGAACTCCTCGCCGATGTTGGTGCCGAACGCCGTGATCATGGACTGGATCTCGGCGTTGCCGAGGGCCTTGTCCAGGCGGGCGCGCTCCACGTTCAGGATCTTGCCGCGCAGCGGGAGGATCGCCTGGGTGTCCGGGTTGCGGCCCTGCTTGGCCGAGCCGCCGGCGGAGTCGCCCTCCACGATGTACACCTCGCAGCGCGCCGGGTCCTTCGAGGAGCAGTCGGCGAGCTTGCCGGGCATGCCGAAGGACTCGAGCGGGGACTTCCGCCGCGCGTGGTCGCGCGCCTTGCGGGCCGCCAGGCGGGCGTGCGAGGCCTGGATGGCCTTGCGGATGATCTCCTTCGCGGTGCCCGGGTTCCGCTCGAGCCAGTCGCCCAGGTGCTCCGTGACCACCTTGGACACGAAGCCGCGGGCCTCGGAGTTGCCCAGCTTGGTCTTCGTCTGGCCCTCGAACTGCGGCTCTGCGAGCTTCACGGAGAGCACGGCCGTCAGGCCCTCGCGGATGTCCTCGCCCGTGAGGTTGTCCTCCTTGGGCCTGAGGATCTCCTTGTCCCGCGCGTACCGGTTGATGAGGGCGGTCAGGGCGCCGCGGAAGCCCTCCTCATGGGTGCCGCCCTCATGGGTGTTGATGGTGTTGGCGTACGTGTGCACGGACTCCGAGTAGGCGCCCGTCCACTGCATGGCCACCTCGACGGCCATGGAGCGGTCCCCGTCCTCGGCCTCGAACGCGATGACGTCCTCGTGCACGAGCTCCACCTTCTTGGAGGAGTTCAGGTGGCGCACGTAGTCCAGCAGGCCGTTCTCGTACCGGTAGGTCACGGTGCGGCGCTGGGGCGCGGGCGCGGCCTCGTCGAGGCCGTTCTCCTCGAGGGCGTCCCCGGCGGTGCCCTCCCCCACGATCTCGTCGTCCTGGACGGCGTTGTCCTCCTGGACGCGCTCGTCCGTGAGCGTGATGCGCAGGCCCTTGTTGAGGAACGCCATCTGCTGGAAGCGGGCGCGCAGCGTCTCCCAGTCGAACTCCACGGACTCGAAGATCTCCGGGTCCGGGTAGAAGGTCTGGACGGTGCCGGTGGCGTCCGTCTCCTCGCCCTTCACGAGCTCGCCCTGCGGCACGCCGCCGTTCGCGAAGCTCATGCGCCACGCGTGGCCCTGGCGGCGCACCTCGGTGTCCACGCGGCGGGAGAGCGCGTTGACCACGGAGATGCCCACGCCGTGCAGACCGCCGGACACGGCGTAGCCGCCGCCGCCGAACTTGCCGCCGGCGTGCAGGATCGTCATGACGACCTCCACGGTCGGCTTGCCCTCGGTGGGGTGGACGTCCACGGGGATGCCGCGGCCGTTGTCCTCCACGCGCACGCCGCCGTCGGCCTGCAGCGTCACGTCGATCCCGTCCGCGTACCCGGCCAGGGCCTCGTCCACGGAGTTGTCCACCACCTCGTACACGAGGTGGTGGAGGCCGCGCGGGCCGGTCGAGCCGATGTACATGCCGGGGCGCTTGCGCACGGCCTCGAGGCCCTCGAGGACCGTGATGGCGGAGGCGCCGTAGTCGCCGGGCACCTTGCGGTCGCGCGGGGCCGGCGCGGCCTCGGCGGAGGCCTGCGGCGTCTCGGGCTGCGGCGTGGCCGCGGGCACCTCGGCCGGGTTCTCGGGCGTTGCGTCGCTCACGGGTGCTGGTCACTCCTCAACGTCGGCGGCATCCTCACGTGGCATCCCGCGCGCGGGCGCACGGCCGGGGGGCGGACGGCGCCGCGGTCCTGCGGGAGGACGCGGACGGGCTGCTGCGGGGGCGGAGCGTCGGATGGGACCGGGGCTCCGCAGTTCCCCACCAGTCTAGGCGCTTGCCGCCCTCGTGCCCGCCACATCGCGGAAGGCGGAGGCCGAGACCGCCCCTGAGCGGCCCCAGAGACCACTCAGGAGGGGTGCGGGATCCCGTCCAGGACACCCGGGCCGTCTGACGGGCCCTCCGTGCGTCAGAGGGGCGCCTACGGTCCCGGGTCACCCGTAGGTGTCACGGGGGCCGCGGCCGCCCCGCACGGTGCGCGGGCCCTTCCGCCAGCTCGGCGCCTGCGGGCCGAGCGCCTCGAGGCGCGTGACCACGCCCGGGCCGAGCGCCTCGTCGAACCGCTCGAGCAGCACCGGCGCCATGAGCCGCAGCTGCGTGGCCCATGCCGTGGAGCTGGTGCGCACCCGCACCACGGAGTTCTCGAAGGACTCGGGGCGGCAGTGCAGCGCGATCTCCGGGCCCACCAGCTCGGTCCAGCGCGTCAGCACGGAGCCCACGGCCACGGGCGTGGACCAGCCGCGGTCCCGGATGAGGCGGGAGAAGACGTCGGAGACCTCGGCCGGGTCCCGGTCCGCGCCGGAGAACGGCCGGCGACGCCGGACGCCGTCGTCGTGCCCGCGGGGGCCGCCGCCCGTACCCGCCATCGACGCCGCGAGCCCCGCGCCGCTCCCTCGTGTGCGCAGGGGGGCCTCTCCGCGCTCCCGGGCGGCGTCGCGGACCCGGCGCAGCTGCACGAGGGCGAGGTCCGGGCGGTCCGGGGTGAACGGTGGCTCCGGCTCAGCCATCGCGGCCGCCCTCGCGGGGGGCGCGGATGTCTCCCTCCACCGGGTCGGCGGCCGGCACGGCCTCGGATCCCTCCGCGTCCTGACGGATGAGGATCCGCGGCCCGGTCAGCTCCGCCGGGATGTCCTCGACGGCGGCGCCCGTGACGATCACCTGCTCCGCGCGCCCCACGAGGCGGGCCAGGCGCGAGCGCCGGGCGGAGTCGAGCTCCGCGAAGACGTCGTCGAGGATCAGCACGGGACGGCCGTCCGGATCCGGGTCGTCGGCCACGAGCACGTCGTACGCCGCGAGGCGCAGGGCGAGCGCGAGAGACCAGGTCTCCCCGTGCGAGGCGTAGCCGCGCGCCGGGGCCGGGCCCAGGAAGAGGGTCAGCTCGTCCCGGTGCGGGCCCACGAGGGTGAGGGCGCGGGCCTGCTCCTCGTCGCGCTGGGCGAGGAGGGCCGTGGCCATGTCCGCGGCCAGCTCGGCCACGGAGGGGACCTCTGCGTGCGTGCCGCGGGCCAGCGGGACGGTGGAGTCATAGGCGTAGGTCGCGGCCTTGGAGCCGTTGGTGAGCGCCGCGTACATCTCCTGGAGCGGGTGGGCCAGCAGGCGCAGCACGTGGAGTCGGCCGTGCAGCAGCCGGGCTCCGGCCGCGCACAGGTGCTCGTCCCACACCGCGAGGGTGGACTCCTCCTCCGCGCCCCAGCGCCGGGCACGCCGCGCGGACTTCAGCAGCGCGTTGCGCTGGCGCAGGACCCGCTCGAAGTCCGAGGCGGCCTCGCCCAGGGCGGGGCGCAGCTGCACCATGAGCTGGTCGAGGAAGCGACGGCGGCCGCCCGGGTCCTGCGTGACGAGGCCGAGGTCCTCGGGGGCGAACACCACGGTGCGCAGGATGCCGAGGCCCTCCTTGGCCCGCACGGGGGCGCCGCGGTTGATGGCCACCCGGTTCGAGCGGCCCGGGAGGATCTCGAGCTCGAGCGCCACCGTGCGCGAGCCGCGGTGCACCCGGCCCGCGATCCTGGCGCCGGGCTGGCCGAAGCGGATGAGCTGCGCGTCGGCGCTCACCCGGTGGGACTGGTGCGACCCCAGGTAGCCGATGGCCTCCACCAGGTTGGTCTTGCCCACGCCGTTGGCCCCGAGCAGGACCGTGGAGCCCGGCTGCATCTCGAGGTCGGCCCACCGGTAGGACCGGAAGTCCTGGACGGTCAGGCGGGACAGGTGCACGGGGTGGGGGCCGGGCCCGTCAGGCCAGGCGCACCGGCATCACGAGATACCGGTAGTCGGAGACGGTGCCGGCGTCCTCGGAGACGCCCGTGAGCAGCGCGGGCTTCGGAGCGGCGGTGAAGGAGAAGCGCACCTGCGGCTGGTCCACGACGGCCAGGCCCTCGGACAGGTAGGACGGGTTGAAGGCGACCGTGATCTCCTCCCCCTCGAGGGTGCAGGGCACGGACTCGGTGGCGCTCGCGTCGTCCCCCGTGCCGGCGTCGAGGCTGACCTCGCCCTCCCGGAACACCATGCGCAGCGCGGTGTTGCGCTCGGCCACGAGGGCGACGCGCCGCGAGGCCTCCACGAGGGCGCCGGTCTCCACGACGGCCTGGATGGGACTCGACTCCGGGAAGAGGGAGCGGATCTTGGGGTACTCGCCGTCCACCAGCACCGAGGTGGTGCGGCGGCCGCCGGAGGCGAAGCCCACGAGGTCCACCTTCTCGCTGACCATGATCTCGAGGTCGCCGCCGCCCCCGAGGGACTTGGCCACCTCGGTGAGGGTACGGGACTTGACCAGCAGCGAGGTGGAGATCGAGGGGTCCGCGGGGGTCCAGCGGATCTCCTTCATGGCCAGCCGGTAGCGGTCCGTGGCCAGGAACGTCATGGTGTCGCCGTCGATCTCGACCTTCACGGCGGTGAGGATCGGGAGCGTGTCGTCCTTGGAGGCGGCCACGGTCACCTGCGCCACGGCGTGCGCGAAGGCCGCGCCGTCCACCGTGCCGACGGCCGCCGGCAGCTCCGGGAGCGCGGGGTAGTCGCCCACCGGCATGGTGGCCAGGGCGAAGCGGGAGGAGCGGCACGTCACCACGACCTTGCCGCCGTCGAGCTCCACGGTGACGGGGGCGGCGGGCAGCGAGCGGACGATGTCGTTCAGCAGGCGCCCGGACACGAGGACCTGGCCCTCGGCCTCCACGTCCGCCTCGATCTCCAGGCGTGCCGAGGTCTCGTAGTCGAAGCTGGCCAGGGAGACCAGGCCGTTCTCCGCCGTGAGGAGCAGGCCGGAGAGCACCGGGACGGGGGGCCGCGGGGAGAGCGAGCGGGCGGTCCAGGAGACGGCGTCGCTGAGGATGTCGCGTTCGACGGTGAACTTCACGAGCTCTGCACTGCCTCTCTGGCGGGGACGTCGGTCATGGGAGACCCGTCCCTCTTCGGCGCGAGCGCCGGCGGAGGGGATGGGAGGCCTCGGCGGTGACGGACTCGGGCGTGCGGTGCGGGACCGCGGTTCGGCGAGCCGTCACGTGAACGTCAGCATAGGCGCTCGGCGCGGGCGGTGTCAGTTCACCCCCGCTCTGTGGAGGGCTGCCGAGGACGTGTCATTCAGGGGCCCGGCAGGGGCCGGGAGCGGGGCGTGGCGCAGGGAGCCTTGATGTTGCTTGACAGGATCTCTACGGAAGGGTCAGTAGGGGTAATAGCACGTGTGGATTCTGTGGACAACCACGATGTGCGGCGTCAGGCCGCCGATCTCGCTGTGGGGGGCGTGGGGATTCCGTCCCGTCGGGGGTGTGCACGGCCGGTGGATGAGCCGATCGCAGCCCACCGACGTCGTCCACAGGGGTGTGGGAGGTTGTGCGGTGCGCTGCACCGTTTGTCCTCCGGCCGTCCACAGTTCTGTCCACAGACCTTGTCCACAGCTCGCTGGATCCGCGGAATCATGCGGTTCACGCCTGTGGACGCCTGTGGATGACGGTGGAGAACTCCTCGCTCGAGGCCGGCTCCCCACCCTGTGCGCGGCCACCGTCCCCAGGGGTGTGGACTGCTCGGAATCGGCGCGGGGATCCCGCGGGGACGGGGCGCGCGTTGTCCACAGCGGGGGCGCTTCTCCACAGGGTTGTCCACAGTGGTGGACAATGTGGATGGAGTCTCAGGCTCCGGTTGAAGGGGATCGGACGTCCCTCAGGCGCCGCGCTGCTTGCGCTTGATCTCGTTGGTGAGCTCGGTCACCTGGTTGTAGATCGTGCGACGCTCGGCCATGAGCTCGCGGATCTTGCGGTCCGCGTGCATCACGGTGGTGTGGTCGCGTCCGCCGAGCTCCTGGCCGATCTTCGGCAGGGACATCTCGGTCAGCTCGCGCAGCAGGTACATGGCGATCTGGCGCGCCGTCACGAGCGTGCGCGTGCGGGACTTGCTGGTCAGCTCCTCGAGGGTGAGGTTGAAGTACTCCCCCGTCGCGTGGAGGATCAGCTCCGGCGTGATCTCCTGCGCCGAGTCGTCCGTGATGAGGTCCTTGAGGACGTGCTCGGCCAGCTCGATGTCCACCGGCTGACGGTTCAGCGAGGCGAACGCCGTCACGCGGATGAGGGCGCCCTCGAGCTCGCGGATGTTGGTGGAGATGCGGGAGGCGATGTACTCGAGGGCCTCCGGCGGGGCCACGAGCCCCTCGGCCTCCGCCTTCTTGCGCAGGATCGCGATGCGGGTCTCCAGGTCCGGCGGCTGGATGTCCGTGATCAGGCCCCACTCGAAGCGGGAGCGCAGGCGGTCCTCGAACCCGGAGAGCTGCTTGGGCGGCAGGTCCGAGGTGATGACCACCTGCTTGTTGTTGTTGTAGAGCGTGTTGAAGGTGTGGAAGAACTCCTCCACGGTCGCTTCCTTGTCCGCCAGGAACTGGATGTCGTCGATCAGCAGGATGTCCACGTTGCGGTAGAGCTGCTTGAACGAGGCGCCCTCGTCATGGCGGATGGAGTTGATGAAGTCGTTGGTGAACTCCTCGGAGTTCACGTAGCGCACGCGCAGGCCCGGGTAGAGGCGGCGGGCGTAGTGCCCGATCGCGTGCAGCAGGTGCGTCTTGCCCAGTCCGGACTCGCCGTAGATGAAGAGCGGGTTGTAGGCCTTCGCCGGCGCCTCCGCCACGGCGTTCGCCGCGGCGTGGGCGAAGCGGTTGGAGGAGCCGATCACGAACGTCTCGAAGTGGTAGCGCTCGTTGAGGCGGCTCGTCTCGGCCGAGGTCGACGGCGGCGCCGGCGTGGGCGCGCCGGCGGCGGGACCGCCCGGGGCCGGGGCCTCGGGCGCGGGGTCCTCCTGGCGACGCTCGAAGCCGGGGAGCTCGGCGGCGACCGCGCGACGGCCGGGCCGGGAGTCGGGGTCCGGGGTCGGCTCGGCGCTCACGGGCGCGCCGGCGAGGGCGGAGCGGCGGGCCTCCGGCTCGGGGGTGCGGGGCGGCTGCAGGTTCGCGTCGATGGAGATGGCGAGCAGGATCTCCTCGCGGAACACCGCGGTGAGGGCGTCCGTCAGGGCCTCGGCCACCTGGGCGCTCTGGAGCGTCTCGCGGGTGGTCTCGTTGGGCACCGCCAGCAGGAGGGTGTTGCCGATCTGCCCCTGCGGCTGGGCCAGGTAGACGTAGCCCATGAGACGCGCGCTGACCCGCGCGTCGTCCTCCAGCGTGCTCACGACGGAGCGCCACGACGTCAGCACGGCCTGATCTGCCACCACGGAGACTTCCTTTCCTGGGGCAGCCCACCAAAGGTGAGGAGACTGCGGCGAACGGCGTCCATCGGACTCGGTGAGGGGAGTCTAGCGACTGTCCACAGGGTTGTGCACAGTCGGTGGACAACCCTTATCCTCCTGTGGACGACCCCGCCCGCCCGCCCCCGCCGCCCACGCTCGCCCGCGCACCCCATTAAACCAAGCGTACCAGGGACCAAGACATGTCAGGTACCC